>DAITAN010000261.1:0-4156 GCA_036824235.1 Gaiellaceae bacterium
AGATGTCCGGGAGGAAGTGCATCTCGATCTTGATCGTCCCGTCGCCCTTGCAGGTCTCGCAGCGGCCGCCGCGGACGTTGAACGAAAACCGGCCCGGCTTGTAGCCCCGCACCTTCGCATCCGGGGTCTGCGCGTAGAGCTCGCGGATGTGGTCGAAGAGCTTCGTATACGTCGCCGGGTTCGAGCGCGGCGTGCGGCCGATCGGCGACTGGTCGATGTCGATGACCTTGTCGAAGCAGTCGATTCCCTCGACCGCGTCGTGGTCTCCCGGCTTCACGCGCATGCGGTGGAGCCGGTTGGCGAGCGCCTTGTAAACGATCTCGTTCACGAGGGTCGACTTGCCCGAGCCGGACACGCCGGTCACGGCCACGAACTTCCCGACCGGGAACTCGACGTCGATGTCCTTGAGGTTGTGCATGCGAGCGCCGCGCACGTGGAACGTGCCGAGATCCTCACTGCGCCGCTCCGGCACGGCGATCGTGCGCGTGCCGCAGAGGAACTGGCCGGTGACCGAGCCCTTGTTCTTGGCCACCTGAGCGGCCGTGCCCTCCGCCACGACGTAGCCGCCGTGTTCGCCCGCGCCAGGTCCCATGTCGACCAGCCAGTCGGCCGAGCGCATCATCTGCTCGTCGTGCTCGACGACCAGCACGGTGTTCCCGAGGTCGCGCAGTCGGTCCAGGGTGGTGATGAGCTTCTCGTTGTCGCGCTGGTGCAGCCCGATGGACGGCTCGTCGAGGATGTAGAGGACGCCGACGAGCTGCGAGCCGATCTGGGTCGCGAGCCGGAGGCGCTGCGCCTCCCCGCCCGAGAGCGTCGAGGCGGCGCGGTCGAGCTGCAGGTAGCCGACGCCCACGTTCTCCAGGAAGGTCAGGCGCTCGCGGATCTCCTTGATGATCCGCTCGCCGATAAGTCGCTCGGTCTCGGTCAGCCCGAGCCCGTCGAGGAACTCGATCGCACGCGCGACCGAAAGCCGCGTCAGCTCGTGGATGTTCCTGTCGCCGACCGTGACCGCGAGGACCTCCGGCTTCAGGCGCGCCCCGCCGCAGGCCGGGCAGGGGCGGAAGCTCATGTACTCCTCGATCCGCTCGCGCTGCTGCGAGGAGTCGGTCTCCTTGTAGCGCCGCTCGAGGCTCGGGACGATGCCCTCGAACGCCAGCATGTACGCGCGCCGCCGGCCCATGCGGTTGCGGTACGTGACGTAGATCTTGTCGCCGTTCGTGCCGTTGAGGAAGAGGTCCTGCTGCTCGGCGGTGAGGTCCTGCCACGGCTTGTCGACGTCGATCTCGTAGCGCTCGGCGATCGCCTGGATGATCGACTCGTAGTAGCTCGAGCTCCCCACCGACCAGGGAACGAGTGCGCCCTCGGCGATCGAGAGGCTCGGGTCGGGCACCAGCAGGTCGGGGTCGATCTCCTGCTGTGCGCCCAGGCCCATACAGCGGGGACAGGCCCCGTGCGGCGAGTTGAAGGAGAAGACGCGCGGCTGGAGCTCCGGGAGGCCGACGCCGTGCTCCGGGCAGGCGAACCGCTCGGAGAACGTCAGCGTCTCGCCGTCGACGACGTCGATCGTGACCAGCCGGTCTGCGAGCTCGAGCGCGGTCTCGATGGAGTCGGTCAGCCGGTGGCGCAGGTCGCCCTTCATGACCAGGCGGTCGACGACGACCTCGATCGTGTGCTTGAGCTTCTTGTCGAGCTCGATCTCCTCGTCGAGCTCGCGCTGCTCCCCGTCCACCTTCACGCGCGTGAACCCCTCGCCGCGAAGCTGCTCGAGCAGGTCCTTGTACTCGCCCTTGCGGTCGCGGACGACCGGCGCGTTCACGGTGAACTTCGTGCCCTCGGGCAGCCGCAGCACCTGGTCGACGATGGTCTCGATCGACTGCCCCGCGATCGGCCGCCCGCAGATGGGGCAGTGCGGCCGTCCAACGCGGGCGTAGAACAGGCGCAGGTAGTCGTAGATCTCCGTCACGGTGCCCACGGTCGAGCGCGGGTTCCGCGAGGTCGTCTTCTGGTCGATCGAGATGGCCGGCGAGAGCCCGTCGATCGAGTCGACGTCGGGCTTCTCCATCATCTGCAGGAACTGGCGCGCATAGGAGGAGAGCGACTCCACGTAGCGGCGCTGGCCCTCTGCGTAGATCGTGTCGAAGGCGAGCGAGGACTTGCCGGAGCCCGAAAGCCCGGTGACGCAGATCAGCGAGTTCCGGGGCAACCGGACGGTGATGTCCTTGAGGTTGTGCTCCCGGGCGCCGTGTACGACGAGCTCTTCTTGGGCCACGGACTGAGTCTAGCCCTGCGCCCGGATAGAACAGACGTTCGTATGCCGATGCTCAGACAGCGGTCGGCTCCGGGTCGACGGCGCCCGTGCGAGCGGCGGCTCCGAAGGCCCGCGCCAGCCCGCCGAGCTCCTCGCCGATCCTCCGGGCGGAAGGATCGTCCACCGGCGGAAACAGGGCACGCACGCGGTCCAGCAGAGGCCGAAGAGGCAGAGCCGGCTCGCGGTCGGTGGCCCAGAGCGCCTGGCTCGCGCTGGCTGCGAGCAGGGCGACCGCGGAGTCGAGGCAGTCCGCCACGAAGAGCTCCTTGCGGTAGGCGAGGAACGTCGGCGCGCCGACATCGTTCTGCGCGTCGCCGACTCCGGCCGGCAGCAACGTCGAAGACGCGGCGGTCCGCGCATCCTCGAGGAAGCTTCCGGCCACCCAGCCCAGCAGGTTCGTCTTGCCCCCTCCCCCGCCCGGGCGCTCGAGCAGCGGCGGAAGCTCGCTCGTCGCGCCGACGTGCATCGCGGTGACGTGACGCTCTGCGAGGAAAATCAGGTCGGCCCACGCTGCTGAGAGCGTGCTCATCGCCGGAGGGGCAATGCCGTTGTGGTAGCCGCCGGTGGAGATCGCCCGACCGAACGGATGCCGCTCGTCCGGCGGTAGGTAGACCGGGTTGTCGGTCACCGAGCGCAACGAGACCGCCGCCGCATGCTCGATCGCGTCGACGGCACGGTGCGCCTGACCGAGGATGCGCGGGAGGATCCTGTAGCTGACGGGCGCCTGGTGGTCGAGGCGGTCGGCCTGCACGGCTCCTTCGAGGCTGCCGCGCAGCCCGCGGAGCGCCGCGATCTCGTGCTCGTCCTCCCAGAGGGCCTCCAACGCCTCGTCGTACGCGTCGAGGGGCGCACCGAACGCCTCGACGGAGAGCGCGAAGACGCGCTCGGCCGCGTGCAGGCGATGCCGGGCCGCGAGCGCGACGTCCGCCGCGAGAGCTGCGGCGCACGGCGAGCCGTTGACGAGCGCCATCGTCTCTCCCTCCTCGAAGTCGCCCTCGAGCGCGTTCATCAGCGGTGCCAGCGTCAGGATCTCGCCGGCGGCCACGTTTCCACCGAGCGGGAGAGCCGGGAGCGGGCCGTCGAGCAGCGCGGCGATTCGCTCCGCGATCACCGGTCGCGTCTTGGCGTTGCCCTCGACGAAGTTGGCCAGACGGGCGAAGACGATCCCGCGCGCGACGTGCTCCTCGAGCACGCCGCCTCCTCCGAAGCTGGGGCTCCAGCTTCCGCGGAGTGTGCTCGCGTACCCGCGCTGCTCGTCCGGGGCGAGAGCCTTCCCCACCTCGATGCCCGGGCGCGTCGTCGTACCGTAGATGAACGCCGTGCGGTCGGAGTCCAGGAGCGCCACGAATGAGCTGCGCGTGGACTCCATGCGCTCGAGCGCGCGCGGCCCGATCTGCACGTTCTCGCCGTCCAAGGCCACGCGCCGGAAGTTCTCCAGGGTGAAGTCCTCGCGGGTGTCGACTACCACCGTCATCCAGGGACGATCATAAGGCCGTTAAATGCGCCGGCCGGCGGGAGTGCCGGCCGGCGCTGCTTCAGGGCGTTCAGGAGATGGCTACTTCGCCATCACCCCCTTTTGTTCGTTGCCCCGAACCTCGTTGCGCGGGAAGAGCTGCCACGCCTTGGAGTAGGCGTTGGCGTTCTGGCTCGTCCCGTTCGAGTTCGATGCGTTCTGCGACTGGTCGACGTCGCCGCCGTAGGCATCGCCGGAGTCGGCGTCGCCGCCGTCCCCGCCGCCGCCCTGACAGCCACAGCCGTCCTTGCCGCCACGCGACTTCAACGAGCCCTTCGACCCGCCGTCGCCGCCGGTGGCATCGCCGGAAGTGGCGTTGCCACCCGTCCCGGACT
>DAITAN010000262.1:0-4155 GCA_036824235.1 Gaiellaceae bacterium
AAGGCCGCGAGGTGCTCGTCTCGCGCGGCGAGCTGATCGAGATCGGCGACGGCTTCCGCATCCCCGACGTCCTCGCACGCTCCGGCGCGGCGCTCGTGGAGGTCGGGACGACGAACCGGACGCGTCTCGCCGACTTCGAGCGGGCGATCGGCGAGCGCACGGCTGCGCTGCTGCGCGTCCACCAGTCGAACTTCCGGATCGTCGGCTTCACCGAGCACCCCAGCGTCCGCGACCTCGCGCGGCTCGCGGACCGGTACGAGCTCCCGCTCGTGGACGACCTCGGCTCCGGCGCTCTCGTGGAGACGCTGGACGAGCCGACCGCCCGGGCGAGCATCGAGGCGGGCGCGCACGTCGTCACGTTCTCGGGAGACAAGCTGCTCGGCGGGCCGCAAGCCGGCATCGCCGTCGGGCGCGCCGACCTCATCGAGCGCATGCGCCGCCACCCGCTCCAACGCGCGCTGCGCGCGGACAAGCTCACGCTCGCGGCCCTCGAGGGAACGCTCGCCGTCTATCGGGCGGGCTCGCGCGAGCTTCCCGTCCTCAGGATGCTCGACGAGCCGCCGGAGACGGTGCGCGCCCGTGCCGAGCGCCTGGCCGGGCTGACCGGCGGCAGCGTTGAGCAGACGGTCGCCCGCTCGGGCGGCGGCGCGCTCCCGCTCGCGGAGATCGAGAGCTACGCATGCGTGCTCGAGCTCGAGCTCGCGGAGGCGCTCCGGCTCGGCGAGCCGGCGGTCGTGGGGATCGTCCGCGACGACCGGCTCCTGCTGGACTGCCGGACGCTGACGGACGCGGAGGTCGACGAGGTCGCGGAGGCCGTGGCCACGTGCCGCTCACGGTAGGCACCGCCGGCCATATCGACCACGGCAAGAGCTGGCTCGTTCGCGCGCTGACGGGCAAGGACACGGACAGGCTCCCCGAGGAGCAGGAGCGCGGCATCTCGATCGACCTCGGGTACGCGCCGCTCGAACTCGGCGACGGCCGCTCCCTTTCCCTCGTCGACGTTCCCGGGCACGAGCGCTTCGTCCGCAACATGGTCGCCGGCGCAACCGGGATCGACCTTTTCCTGCTCGCCGTCGACGCCGGCGAAGGAGCCAGGGCCCAGACGCACGAGCACCTGGCGATCATCAGGCTGCTCGGGATCGAGCAGGGCGTCGTCGCGCTCACGAAGGTGGACGCGGTGGACGAGGAGACGCGCGAGCTCGCGTTCGAGGAGGCGCGCGAGCTCGTCCCCGAGGCGACCGTCGTGGCGACGAGCGCCCGCACGGGCGAAGGGCTCGACGCGTTGCGGACGGCGCTCGCCGAGGCCGCGGACCGTGTCGAGCAGCGGCCGTCCGACCGGCCCACCCGGCTCTACGTCGACCGTGTCTTCACGCTCAAGGGCATCGGCACGGTCGTCACGGGCACGCTCTGGTCGGGCTCGATCGGCGGCGGCGACGCGCTCAGGGCCGAGCCCGCCGGCCTCGACGTGCGCGTCCGCAGCGTCCAGGTCCACGACCGCCCCGTCGAGCGCGCGGAGGCCGGCCAGCGCGTCGCGCTGGCCCTTCCCGGAATCGAGCGAGGCGACCTCCGGCGCGGCGACGCGCTCATCGCCGAGGGCTCGTACCCCGTCGGCTACCGGCTCGACATCGCCCTGGAGCCGCTCGGGGAGATCGCCGACGGCACGCGGCTCCACGTCCATCACGGTACCGCCGAGCACTTCGGCCGGGTCGTCCGCGTCGGCGACCGCCACGCGCAGCTGCGCCTCAGCTCGCCGGTCGTCGCCGCTCGGGGAGACCGCGTCGTGCTCCGCGAGCAAACCACCCTGGGCGGCGGCACCGTTCTCGACCCCGCACCGCCCCGAAAGACGTCCCAGGAGCGGCTGAGCCTCTTGGAGCGCGGCGATCCCGTTTCCATCGTCATGGCGGCGCTCTCAGCAGCGCCGGAGCCCGTTCGCCGCGACGAGCTCGAGCGCCGCGCCCTGCTCGCGCGCGAGGATCTGGACGCCGGGCTCGCCGCCGCTGTGCGCGCAGGCGACTGGTACCTGACGCCCGAGCGGCTCGAAGAGCTGCGCTACGCCGTCGTGCGCGCGCTCGACGAGCGCGCAGCCGTGTCCCCGCTGGATCCCGGCGTCCCGGTGGCCGAGCTCCTACCGCAGCGACCCTGGGCTCAAGCGCTCCTACCTCTTCTCCCCATCGAGCGCCGCGGCGCGAAGGCCTACGCCCCCGGCGCGACCGCCGGGCTCGGGGACCGCGCGGAGGCCGCGGAGGCCCTGGAGAACGAGCTCGACGAGGCCGGCTTCACGCCTGTGAAGGTCGAGGATCCCGAGCTGGCCCGCTATCTCGAGGAGGCCGGCCGGCTCGTCCGGCTGGGCGACGGCCTCGCCGTCGGGGCCGCGGCCCACGAGGAGGCCCGCCGCCTGCTCGTCAAGGAGTGCACCTCAGCCGGCTCGATCACGCTCGCCCGCTTCCGCGACCTCCTCGGCACGGGCCGTAAGCCGGCCCAGCTCCTACTCGAGCGCTTCGACGCCGACGGGATCACCCGCCGCGTCGGCGACGAGCGCGTCCTCCGGCGGAAGGCGCAGACCGGCTAGGTGGCGGACGGACCTCCCGGGCGTGTCAGGAGTACAGACCGACGATCAGTGCGCCGGCGAAGACAGCGCCGTGGAGCAATGTCACGGCAAGGCTATCGAACCCCTTAACCACCTCTCGAGGCCCGACGTGGACCTTGAGCGACCACTGCTTGACGTCCGGGGAATCGGCCGCCACCCTCCCGTAGAGGTCGCGGTACGCGCGTTCCAACGCGAGGTAGAAGGCGTCGAGGATTGCGAACACCACGACGACTCCCGCCGCGATCCACGCCACGCCGGCCTCGTTCTGTGACTTGGCGATCGCGCCCAGGCCGGCGACGAGCGTCACCGACCACCCCTTGATCAGGAACGAGTTGCCTGCCATCCGGGTGATGACGGCCTGGATGAGCTTCAGATGCTCGATGTCGGCCAAAGCTGCGCGGATTCTCACGTATCTCGGCGCGCGGCACCGGCCCATGGACAGCGAAGCGGGTGAGAACGTACTGTTGTGCGCGAAAGCCGGAGGTCGCACGTGGTTCCGTACGTCTTCATCTCCTACAGCCAGGAATCCGAGGAGCACATTCACCGGATCCTGACGATCGCCCAATGGCTACGGAGCCATGGGGTCGAAGCATTCGTCGACAAGTTCGAGCAGTCGCCTCCCCAAAGCTGGCAACTCTGGTGTTACGAGCAGATCCAGAAGGCCTCGCACGTGCTCGTTGTCTGCACCGAGGTCTACGAACGCCGCGTCCTCAGGCAGGAGAGCGGAGGCACCGGCCGTGGAGCCACCTGGGAGGGCGCCATCATCACGGGCGAGATCTACGACGAGACTCACGGCCAGACGAAGTTCATCCCAGTCGTCTTCTCAAATGACGACGTCCAGCACGTCCCGTTTTTCCTCAAGGGATCGTCGCTGTACGACCTCAGCGATCAGGACCAGCTGATCGATCTCTACCGGCGCATCACGGATCAGCCGGAGTATGTCCCCGCGGCGCTTGGAGAGGTCATGGAGTTCCCTCAGGCACGTCTGGAGACCCCCCTTGCCGTCGTGCCGGCCCCCTCTCGCACGCCTTCCGAGACTCAGGCCGCTCCTACGCCGGCGCCAACCGACGGTCCGGCGCAGCTCGCCGACGTGATCGAGGGGACCTGGGTCATTCAGATCCAGAATCCGATCTACGGAACGCTGGTGATGCGGATCAGGTTCGAGGGGCTACCCGCAGGGCAGACCTTCGAGGCCCATGGGGTCGTGGGGCCACCCGGGTGGAGCGCCACGGGGACCTGGTCACTTCTGCCTGGGGAGCAGCTGATACTGCAGGGCATCCAGTCAGTGACGGCCCCTTTCCCTCAATCGTCGCCGTACCAAGCCTTCAACCAGTTCTTCTCGATCACGCCGACCGAGATGCACAGCATGAGCGGTGCGCAAGAGGCCCTGGTCTGGCGCCGCGAATGACGTAGGCGGCTGGGCGCGCATCAAACCGGCTAGGTTCTCCTCGGAGCGGCTCGGGCCCGGTGGCCCAGCCGGTCTTCAAAACCGGTGAGGCGGCGTAACCCGTCGCTGGGTAGGTTCGACTCCTGCGCCGCTCCGCCCTGGCCGTCCGACGAACGTGCGG
>DAITAN010000263.1:0-4151 GCA_036824235.1 Gaiellaceae bacterium
ACGGTGGTCGACCCGCCCGGCGCGGGCGACCAGCCCGAGCTTGTGGGCGCCGCGCTCGCGCGTCTCGGCGAGGACGAGGCGTGGCGGGCCCGGAGCGCCGCGACGGCCAGGAGCGAGGTCGAGAGGCAAGGCTTCACACAGCTCGCCGACGCGCTCGAGCGGACCTACTCCGGCGTCATGAGGAAGCGCCGGGTCGCCTCTGCACAGGCGACCGACCCGCTCGCCGACCGCCCCTTCCTGCTCGCCGACCTCCACATGCACACCGACCACTCGCACGACTGCGCCGTCCCCGTGCCTGCGCTCCTCGACCACGCGGAGAGCATCGGCCTGGGCGCGATCGCGATCACCGATCACAACGTCTTCTCGGGCGCCCGCGAGGCGGTGGAGCTCGCCCGCGGCCGCGACCTGATCGTCATTCCGGGCGAAGAGGTGAAGACGGACGCGGGCGAGGTCATCGGCCTCTTCCTCGACGAGGAGATCCCGCGCGGGATGTCCATGGGCGAGACGATCGCGGCCATCCGCGAGCAGGGCGGCGTCGTCTACCTCCCCCACCCCTTCGACCGGCTGCACACGATCCCGGACGCGAGCACGCTGCACCGCCACCTGGCCGAGATCGACGTCTTCGAGGTGTTCAACGCCCGCCTCCTCTTCGAGGCCATGAACGACGAGGCGCTGCGCTTCGCCCGCAAGTACAACCTGACCATGGGCGCCGGCTCCGACGCACACGTGCTCCAGGGTGTGGGCACAGGCCTCGTCCGCCTCCGCGCCTTCGAGACACCCGAGGAGTTCCTCATCAGCCTGCGGAACGCGGAAGTGGTGCGCCGCCCCAAGTCGCTCCTCTACCTTCAGGGCCTGAAGTGGGTCGCGCAGGCGCGCGACCGGAGGGCAAAGACAGGGGTCCGGTAGGAGGTCGGCGAGGGGACCCCGAATACCGTTCGCGACCCCGTGCCTGTGTCCGCTGACGACATCTCCGAGCGCTACCTCAAGAAGGCGATAGCCGAGATCAACGATCTCGGGCACGAGATCGCGCAGTCAGCCGGCTCGGAACGCGTTCCGGTGCTGGGCTCGGGCCACCCGCTCGCGGACATCATGCTCCTGAAGCACACGCCGCAGACCGCGGAGGTGCACGAGGGCGTCGCGTTCTTCGGCCGAGCCGGACAGGCGGTGCTGAAGTCGATCCAGCGGCTGCGCGTCGACCCGACGGCGATCTACGGGACGAACTGCATCAAGTTCGAGGGGGCGTCCGAGGATGACACATCCAGCTGGCTGGCGCGGGAGCTGCACGTGGTCCAGCCGAAGATCGTCGTGATCATGGGGCAAGATGCCCTCTCATGCCTGAACGCCGTCAGGTTCCCACTGGCGACGGAGGTCGAGGACCGGATGGGCGAGATCCAGCGGTTCACGCCGACGATCGACGCCCTGCTGACCCCGAACGTCGACGACTCCCTGGACGAGACCAAGTCCAAGCGGGCCTTCTGGGAGGCTTTCAAGGCTCTCGGGCCCTGGTGGTCCGAGCTGCCGCCGTACTAGTCGTCCTGACGGCGCTCGCCGTCTACTACGCCGTCTCGGAGTCGCTCTTCAACCTCGGTCTCTGGGGCGACGTCGCCTTCGTCGGGCTCGTGCTCATGCCCGCGTTCTTCTCGCTCACCTGGCTCGCCGTGCCCTTCTGGCAGCGGGCGCATCCCTCGATGGTGCCGATCGCCATCCTCATGCTGTTCGTGATCACGGTGATCTTCGAGCTCACCGGGCTCGACGTGGCGGCGAACTTCGCCAAGTTCGCCGCGGTCACGGCGGCCGGCTTCTGGGTGCTGACGTTCTTCGAGGCCGTGAGCTGGGTGCTCCTGGTCGCGCTGCTGATCGTCCCGGTGGACATCTACTCGGTCTTCCGCGGCCCGACGAAGGTGATCGTGGAGCAGCAGCCGCAGGTCTTCGACGCACTCTCGATCGCCTTCCCGCTCCCCGGCGAGCACAACTCGGCGCAGCTGGGCCTCCCGGACGTGCTCTTCTTCGCGCTCTTCCTCGGGGCCACGATCGTCTTCTCCCTGCGCCCCGGACTCACCTGGGTGCTGATGACACTCTCGTTCGGCACCACGCTGGCGCTCGCCGTCGGGTTCGAGATCTCCGGGCTGCCGGCCTTGCCGCTCCTGTCCGCCGCGTTTCTCAGTGCCAACGCCGACCTGCTCTGGCGGCGGATGCGGATGCGCCCGCCCCAGGAACCGACGCCGCCATGAGGGTCGCCGCGCTCTACGACGTCCACGGGAACCTGCCCGCGCTCGAGGCGGTGCTCGCGGAGGTCGAGGCGGCCGAGCCGGACGTCATCGTGGTCGGCGGCGACATCGTCCTCGGTCCCATGCCAGGCGAGACGCTCGAGCTCCTCCTGGGGCTCGGCGAGCGCGCGCTCTTCGTCCGCGGGAACTGCGATCGCCTCATGGGCGAGGAGATCACGGAGGGCGGCCTCAACGCCGATCGCGCCCGCTGGTCCGCCGAGCAGCTCAAGCGCGGCCAACGGGCGTGGCTCGCCGCGCTCCCCGACACGCAGTCGGTGGACGTCGACGGCCTCGGGCCGACGCTCTTCTGCCACGGCTCGCCGCGAAGCGACGAGGAGATCCTCACCGCGATCTCGTCCGAGCTGCGCGTGGCCGAGGCGGTGAAGGGTGTCGCCGAGGGGGTCGTGGTCTGCGGTCACACGCACGTGCAGTTCGACCGCATGGCCGCCGAGAAGCGGCTCGTGAACGCCGGCAGCATCGGCATGCCCTACGAGTCGCTACCGGGCGCCTACTGGGCGCTTCTCGGCCCGGGCCTGGAGCTGCGCCGAACGGATTACGACCGCGAGGCGGCCGCGGTAGCCATTCGCGCCACGTCCTTTCCGGACGCGAACGACTTCGCCGACGAGAACGTCCTCACGATCCCCAGCGGCCAGGAGGCGACGGAGCTCTTCGAGCGTATGGCCGTCACGGAATCGCCCCCAGAAGAGGAGTAGCCAGCCCCAAGTAACACTGTGTTACTTGGGGTCAGGCGCCCGCGTGAAGAGCGCGACCGTCTCGATGTGCGGCGTGTGCGGGAACATGTCCACCGGCCGGACGCGCTCGAGGCGATAGCCGTGTTCCTGCACGAGTTCCTTCGCGTTGCCCGCGAGTGTGGTCGGGTTGCAGGAGACGTAGACGAGGCGGGGAGCTTCGAGGGCGGCGATCCGGCGCACGGCCTTGCCGACCAGCCCGGCTCGCGGCGGGTCGACGACGACCACGTCCGGCCGGCCGGCTCGTTCGCGGAGCTCGTCGAGGTCACGCGCGGCGTCGCCGGCGAAGAAGGCGGAGTTCGAGATCCCGTTCAGCGCGGCGTTCTCGACAGCGCAGGCGACCGATTCCTCGGAGTACTCGATGCCCCAGACCGTCAGCGCCTCGCGGGCAAGGGTGAGCCCGATGGTGCCGATCCCGCTGTACAGGTCGTAGACGGTCTCGTTCCCGGTCAGGGCCGCGTACTCGGCGGCCAGGGAATAGAGCACCTCGCACATCTCCGTGTTCGTCTGCAGGAAGGCGTTCGGGCGCACGCGGAAGCGGAGGCCAAGGATCTGCTCCTCGATTGCCTCCTCACCCCAGAGCAGGTCGGACGGGAGATTGGTCACCTCGGCCGGCGTGTCGTTGACCGCCCAGTGAATCGAACGCACCTCGGGGATGGCGCGCAGGGCCTCGATCAGGCCGTCTGCGCCCTGGAGGTCGCCCGGCGCCGTGACCAGCACGACGAGTGCCTGGCCGGTGTTGCGTCCCTCGCGGACGACGAGGTGGCGGAGATAGCCCTCCTGGTGCTCCTGGTTGAAGGCCGGTAGGCCCTCGGCCCGCGCCCAGGCCTTCACGGCCTCGCGGATCCCGTTGCCCACGTCGGTTGTCAGCCAGCAGCGCTCGACGTCGAGCACCTCGTCCCAGCGGCCGGCCCGGTGAAAGCCGAGCCCCAGCGTCCCGTCCTCGAGCGTCGTGAACGAGTACTCGAGCTTGTTCCGGTAGTGGAAGACCGACGTTGCCGGCACCGCCGGCTCGAGCTCGATCTCAATCCGCCCGATGCGCGCGAGCGAGTCCGCGACCTGGTGGGCCTTCGCGTCCAGCTGCGCCTCGTAGGCGAGATCCTGGAAGCGGCAGCCGCCGCACTCCGGGTAGTGC
>DAITAN010000264.1:0-4135 GCA_036824235.1 Gaiellaceae bacterium
GGATGCGCCCTCGGTCGCAGCCTGCTCGAGGCCCGGGCCGCGCTCGACTCCGCGGGTGGCGAGGTCGCCTCCTACCGCGATCTCGGCTCGCTCGAGCTTCTGCTCAGCCTCCCCGACGCCGCGCTCGAAGCCTTCGTCGACCGGGTGCTCGGCCCCGTGGCGGACAACAGCAGGCTGATGGACTCGCTCGCGGGGCTGCTCGACTCGGGCTGCCGCTGGAGCGATGCCGCCGAGCAGCTGGGCGTCCACCGGCATACGCTGCGGTACCGCATGGAGAGACTGCGCGAGCAGACCGGGCGCCACCCGGACGATCCGGAGGAGCGCATGGAGCTCTGGCTCGCGGTCAAGGCCAGGCAGGCCCTCGCGGCCAGGAACGGAAGGAGCGCGACTGCATGACGACGACGACGACCGATCACCTCTGGCGCCATTTCACACCTGCCGGTGCGAGCCGGCTCGTGATCGAGCGGGCGGAGGGCTGCTACATCTGGGACAACGAGGGGAACCGCTACCTCGACGCCCTCTCAGCCCTCTACTGCGTCAACATCGGCTACGGGCCCTGGCCCGAGATCGCCGAGGCGGCGAAGCGACAGGTCGAGACCCTGCCGTTCTTCACGAACTGGGTCGGGTTCGCCACGCCCCCTGCGGTCGAGCTGGCAGAGAAGGTGACCGAGCTCGTCCCCATCGATGTCGGACGGATCTTCTTCGTCGGCGGCGGCTCCGAGGCAATCGAGTCCGCGCTCAAGATCGCGCGCCAGTACCACCGGCTGCGCGGCGAGCCGACGCGGTACAAGTTCATCACGCGGCGCAGCGCCTACCACGGGACGACCATGGGCGCGCTCTCGATCAACGGGAGCCCGGCGCTGCGGACGCAGTTCGAGCCGCTCCTTCCGGGTTGCCTGCGCGCGCCGATGCCGTACCGCTACCGCTGTCCGTACTGCTCGGAGAAGCCCGAGTGCACGCTGCGCTGCGCGGACGAGATCGACGCCATCGTCGTCAACGAGGGGCCGCAGACGGTCGCGGCCGTGATCCTCGAGCCGGTGCAGAACTCGGCCGGGTCGATCACGCCGCCGCCCGGCTACTTCGAGCGCGTCCGTGAGATCTGCGACGAGCACGGCCTCCTGCTCGTGGCCGACGAGGTCATCTGCGGCTTCGGCCGGGTCGGCGACTGGTTCGGCTCGACGCGCTACGGAATCAAGCCGGACATGATGGCCCTGGCCAAGGGGATCACCTCCGCGTACGCGCCGCTCGGCGCCGTGGTCGCCGCGCCCCAGGTCGTCGAGCCCTTCTTCGCCGAGCCGGCGACGTCGTTCGTCCATGGCATCACGTTCGGCGGCCACCCGCTCTCGTGCGCGATCGGCCTCGCGAACCTGGAGGTGTTCGAGCGGGAGAACCTCATCGAGCGCTCCGACCGCCTCGGCAAGGAGCTGCGCGCGCGCTGCGATCAGCTGATGGCCGACCATCCGATGGTCGGAGACGTACGCGGCGACGGCTACTTCTATTCGCTCGAGCTCGTCAAGAACAAGGAGACGAAGGAGACGTTCACGCCGGCCGAGCGCGACGAGCTGATCAAGAAGGTGATGACGCCGCGTGCCCGCGAGCTCGGCGTTTACATGCGCTTTGACGACCGCGGCGAGACGTGCGCGCAGTTCGCGCCGCCTCTGGTCGCCGGTCCCGAGGAGTTCGACGAGATGGTTGGAGTCCTGCGCCAGGTGCTCGACGAGGCGTGGGACAGGGTCAACGGCAAGGTCTAGGCGAGAAAGGAACTGGGATGGCGATCACGGTCAGGACACTGCAGAACTTCGTCGGCGGCGAATGGGTCGACGCGACGAGCGACGAGGCGCGCGAGATCATCTCTCCGGTCACGGGGGAGAAGCTCGCGGACGCGCCGAATGCGAGCGAGGCGGACGTCGCCGCCGCGGCGAAGGCCGCGCGCGAGGCTCAGCCGAAGTGGGCGGCGCTCTCCGCGTGGGATCGGGCGGAGGTCTGCCACAAGATCGCCGACTTGATCGAGGAGCGGAAGGAGGACTTCGCGCGCGAGCTCTCGCTCGAGCAGGGCAAGCCGTTCACCGCGGAGGCGATCCCGGACATCGACGAGACGGCCGAGAACTTCCGGCTCGCCGCCGAGGACGTCAAGCGCATGGAGACGGCGATCATCCCCTCGCAGGACGTCAACAAGCGCATCCTCACGTTCCGCAAGCCGAACGGGGTCTACGCGTCGATCACGCCGTGGAACTTCCCGACGCTGATCCCCGTCGAGCTGATCGCTCCGGGCATCGCGGCCGGGAACACGATGGTCTGCAAGCCGTCCGAGTGGACGCCGATTGCGATGGCGAACTTCATGCAGATCATGGCCGACGCCGGGCTGCCCGAAGGCGTCGTCAACGTCATCTACGGGGACGGCAAGGTCGGCGAGCGGCTGATCACGGACGAGAACATCGACTGCGTCGGCTTCATCGGCTCGCACACGACCGCGGAGAAGATCGTGCGCGCCGCCGGCCTGAAGCGCTCGCTCATCGAGGCGAGCGGCAACGGGCCCGTCGTGGTCTGCGTCGACGCCGACCTCGAGGCCGCGGCGAAAGGCGCCGTGTACGGCGGGTTCTTCTGCGCCGGCCAGGTCTGCTGCGCCACCGAGCGCGTGCTCGTGGACAAGCGCGTCCACGACGAGTTCCTCGCCGCCGTGGTCAAGGAGGCGCAGGGCTGGACGCTAGGCGACCCGTTCGACGACGACACGCTTGTCGGGCCGATGAACAACGAGCCGACCGCGCAGAAGATGGACGCCCACCTCGAGGACGCGGTGTCCAAGGGCGCCGAGATCGTGCTCGGCGGCGAGCGCGACGGCGGCCACCCGACAGGGCTCTACTACCAGCCGACGGTCGTCGACGGCGTCGGCGTGGACACCCTCATCAACCGCGACGAGACGTTCGGGCCCATCGTCCCGCTCATCACGGTGGCCGACGACGACGAGGCGCTGGCCGTTGCCAACGACTCGCATCTCGGCCTTCAGGCCGCCGTCTACACGACGAGCCTGAAGCGCGCGTTCCGCTTCCTCGACCACCTCAAGGTCGGCAACGTGGTCGTCAACGACTCGACCGACTACTGGGAGGCCCACGAGCCCTTCGGCGGCGCCTCCGGCACCCGCACCGGCTGGGGCCGCATCGGCGGCCGCTACACCATGCTGGACATGACCGACCTGAAGACGGCAGTGCTGGACGTGGGAGGGCTCGAGTAGCGGGCCAGGCATGTAGTCGAGCCCGAAGAGCGCATCACCAGCGCTCCGGATTTCACGCGATGACACCGCTCGTTGCACAGGGCGGTGTCACTGAGCAGGTGCGCCGTGCGGTCGAGCAATGCTAACCCCGTTCGCATCGTGCAGCCGAGGCGCCGCGAACTGCGACACGTTGATCGACTATGCGGGCGTGCGCTCGAAGCGGAGCTTCGCGAGGCGGAGGTTCTCGGGGATCCGCGTGGGATAGCTCTTCGTCAGGCACGCGCGGCAGAAGGAGTCGGCCGGACGGCGCGTCGCGTCCTGAAGGCCGTCGAGTGAGAGGTAGGCGAGGGATGTGGCGCCGATCTCCTCGCGTACGTCCTCGACCTCACGATTGGCAGCGATCAGCTCGTCCTGGCCGGCCATGTCGATTCCGTAGAAGCACGGCGAGACGATGGGCGGCGAGGAGACGCGCACGTGCACCTCGAGCGCGCCGGACTCGAAGAGCATCGCCACGATCTGGCGTGTCGTCGAGCCGCGGACGATCGAGTCGTCCACGACGACCACCCGCTTCCCGCGCACCTCGCCGAGCGGGTTGAACTTCATCCGCACGCCGCGGTCGCGCAGGGCCTGGTCTGGCTGGATGAACGTGCGTCCCACGTAACGGTTCTTGATCAGCCCCTCCTGGAACGGGATGCCGCTCGCCCGCGCGAAGCCGATCGCGGCAGGCGTCCCCGAGTCCGGAATGGCCATGACGAGGTCTGCCTCGACGGGGGACTCGTCCGCGAGCCGCTCGCCCATGCGCACGCGCGCCCCGTGCAGCTCGATGCCGCGAAGCGTCGAGTCGGGCCGCGCGAAGTAGATGAACTCGAAGATGCAGAGCGCGCCGCCGTCGCGCGGCTCGACCGCCTGCTCGGTGCGCACGCCGTC
>DAITAN010000265.1:0-4127 GCA_036824235.1 Gaiellaceae bacterium
AGTTCGTCGGGCTGATGCCGGCCGGCCCGGCCGTCGCCGCGGCGGGCGCGATGCTCAGGATCGACGGCTTCGACCCGTCGCATGTGCTGGAGCTACGGCTCCTCGAGTCGTAGCCAGCGCCCACGCGGCGCAGCTCATGACGACGAGCGGGAGGGCGAGCGCCGCGGCGGCGAAGACCGCCTCGGGCTCGACGACCACGAAGAGCGGCGCGATCAGGAGCAGACCGGTCGCGTGTGCGCCGCGGTGGACGAGCGAGATCACGCCCATGACCCTCCCGAGGACGCGATCGGGGACCTCCTCCTGGGCGGCCGAGTGGAGGAGCACGACGGATGTGCTCTCGCCCAGCGCCGCCAGGAACGCCCCGAACATCGCGACCGGAAGAGAGTTGGCGAACCCGATCACGAGGAACGCCGGGAGGTAGAAGCTCCAGGCGAACAGGCTCGTGAGCGCTTTGCGCCGTACCGGACGCCGGGCCAGGAAGGCGCCGGCCGTGATCGCGCCGATCGCGTAGCCCGTCATCACGAGCGCGAAGCCGCCCGCCGCCCGGTCGAGGTTCTCGCTGACGAGCTGCGGCGTCCCGGCGATCCACGTCCCTGCGGCGATCGTGACCGCGAGCCCCAGCGCGACGACCGCAGCCGCAAGGAAAGGGCGGGCTCGGAGGGCCTGGAAACCCGCCGCGATGTCGGCCAGCCCGCCGGCGTCAGGATCCGCCGGCTTGCCTCCCGCGGACCGGACGCCCGCAAGGATCGCCGCCGAGACGAGGAACGTGGCGGCGTTCACTGCGAAAAAGGCGCTGACTGGCAGGAAGGCGAGCAACCCGGCTGCGACCGCCCAGCCGCCGACCGAGAGCGCTTCGGCCGTCGCACGCACCAGGCCGTTGGCCTGCTGCACGTTGCGGCGCTCCACGAGGCTCGGGAGGAGTGCGCCGTACGCTGGGTCGAAGTAGCTCGTTGCCGAGGTGAGGATGAAGGCCGCGACCACGAGGCCCCACAGAGGGAGCTCCCCCGCCAGCCCGGCCGCGGCGACCGGGATCAGGACGGCTGCTCGGACGAGGTCCGCCGAGATGAGCACGCGTCTTCGGTCCCAGCGGTCGGCGACGAGGCCGCCGTGGAGCCCGAAAACCAGCGCCGGGACACTGTCGGCGAGCCGCACCGCGAGGACCCCGAGCGGCCCGCCGGCCTCGAAGGCGAACCACATGAGGGCGATGTACTGGAGGGCGTCCCCGAGCTCGCTCGCAGAGACCGCCATGTAGACGCGCCGGAAGTCGCGCCGGCGCAGCAGCGCGAATGCGCCGCGGGCAGGCGGGAGAGCGTCGACGCGCGCCTCCTCGGGCGCACCCGAGACCGGATCGGCCATGGGGTCTAGATTAAGCGGTGGGCATGAGCGTCATCCCTGACAGCGCACGTGCAGTTCTCGAGTCGGACGCCCTCGCCCACCTGGTGACGTTGAGCCCGGACGGGAGCCCCCAGGTCTCGATCGTGTGGATCGGCCTCGATGGCGAAGAGATCGTCTCCGGCCATCTTCGCGAGCAACAGAAGCTCCGCAACATCCGGCGCGATCCACGCGTCGCCCTGTCGCTCGAGACCGGCCGGACGAACTCGATCGGCCTGCGCGAGTACCTGGTCGTACACGGGCGGGCGACAATTCAGGAGGGCGGCGCCCCGGAGCTGCTCCAGCGGCTCGCGCACACATACATCGGCCCCGACGTCACCTTCCCGCCCATGCCGGACCCGCCGCCGGGCTACTGCCTGCGCATCACGGCGGAACGGGTGGGTGGGATTGGCCCCTGGGTCGAGGGCGGCTAGGCTTAAACCGCCCTCCGCGGGGGGAGCTCGGGACAACGACGAGGGAGGATGGGGTGCGAAAGCTGCGGTCGCGGTGGACGGTCGTCGCGCTTGTGCCTGCCTTCTTCCTGGCGGGCTTCGGCATCGTGTCCGCATTGGCAGGCGGCTCCGACGACTCACCGCAGGCGGGCGCGCAGGGGCAGACCACCGATGGAGCTGCCGGTGAGGGCGTCACGATGATCGGCTCCACCACGGATGCGGCGACGACCTCGGCTCCGGCCACGTCGGTCCCCACGACTACGACCACATCGCCGACGACCACGTCGAACAACGGCGACAACGGCGGAGGAAACGGCGGTGGACGTCCTCCGGCGCCGCCACGCGGGACGATTGCCATCGACTACGGACAGTGGGAGGGGATGTTCGAGATCGCCTCGCCGGAGATCGTGCCCGAATTCGGCATGGCGTCAGTGAACGGTGAGCTCCGGTACTTCGGGGGCGTCGACTGCACGATCCACAGGGTCGTCGTGCGTGGCTGGTTCTACAGCGGGAGGGGGCAGTTCATCGGGCCCCTGCTCTGGGAGAGCGCGCTTGCGACCGGAGACGGCGGCGAGGTCACCGGCCGTGAGGGGCTCCCGTTCGAGGCGTACGGGAACGTCAGCGAGCTTCCCGAGTCGGCCGCGCTCAAGTTCACGAAGGTCGAGTGCTAGGGCGCCGGGCGCCCGGCTAGTCGCGCGCGACGAGATCGCAGAAGACGAAGCCGCCCCGCTCGACCACCTCGCCGGTCATGACGGCCACCGGCTGGGCGAAGACCGGCCCGGCATGGACGAACGTGTGGAACTCGCCGCGCTCGCCACATGGGTCGACGCCGTCGGGTAGATCTGCGAGGAACCCGGCGTCGTAGGAGCGGCCGGCGAAGGCCGGGTCGAGCGTGCGCGGGTCGAGGCAGCAGACGACCGCCTCGAATCCTGCGTCCACGAACTCGTGGGCCAGCGCACGGGTGTCGCGGCCCCACAGCGGGAAGAGTGCGTCCTTGCCGGCTGCCGCCAGGCGCTCCTCGCGGTAGGTGCGCACGTCCTCGAGAAAGAGGTCGCCCGACGCCATCGCGCCGATGTCCTCGAGGGGCGGCGCAGCAAACGCCGCGGCCATCCGCTCCTCGTACACGGCGTTGACGCAGTCCGGAGGGATCGTCACCTCGACGAGCGGGACGCCGACCGCCGCCGCCTGACGCCGGAGCAGATCCCGCCTGACGCCGTGCATGCTCACGCGGTCGTAGCCCTCCGTGACCGTCGTGAGAAGCGCAGCCGGCTCGACACCGTTCCGGCGCAGCTCGCGCAAGGCGAGGGCCGAGTCCTTGCCACCGCTCCAGGCAAGGCCCACGGAGGCCGCCTGGCGCGGCCGGACGCTCAATACACTTGGCTCGATGGCGCTCACGACCGCCGTGTCGCTGACCGGGGACGACCTGACGCTACAGGACGTCTGGACGGTCGCGGTCGAAGGCGGACGCGCCGAGCTCGCCGAGCGGGGCAGGGACCGGCTTCGGGCCGCCCGCGAGCTGGTCGAGCGCGCAGCCGTCGAGAGCTCGGGCGAGCACACGTACGGGATCAACACCGGCTTCGGGCGCTTCGTGTCCAAGACGATCCCGCCCGAGCTCGCCGAAGAGCTCCAGCTCCGTCTTCTCCGCAGCCACGCGTGCGGCGTCGGGAGCCCGTATCCGCCGGAGGTCGTGCGCGCGGCGATGCTCTTGCGCGCGAACACGCTCGCCAAGGGTTACTCCGGTGCGCGGCCCGAGACGGTGGAGCTCCTACTCGAGTGCCTCAACCGTGACGTCACGCCGGTCGTCCCGAGCAGAGGCTCGGTCGGGGCGTCCGGCGACCTCGCGCCGCTCGCCCACCTCGCGCTGCCGCTGGTCGGAGAGGGCACGGCCGTGTTCGAGGGCGAGAAGCTCCCGGGCGCTCAGGCCCTCGAGCGCGCCGGGCTCGAGCCCGTTCGCCTACGCGCGAAGGAAGGCCTTTCCCTCATCAACGGCACGCAGTTCATGGCTGGCATCGGCGCGCTCGCACTCGTGAGGTCGAGCCGTCTCGCCGCGACCGCGGACATCGCGTGCGCGCTCTCGCTCGAGGCGCTGCAGGGATCGCGGGCGAGCTTCCTTCCGGAGATCCACGCCCTGCGCCCGCTTCCCGGCCAGCAGGCGTCGGCGGCCAACGTGCTCCGGCTCCTCGACGGGTCGGCGATCCTGGAGGCGCACCGCTGGTGCGACAAGGTGCAGGACGCCTATTCGCTTCGCTGCGCCCCTCAGGTGCACGGCGCGAGCCGTGACCTCCTCGCCTACGCGGAGATGAC
>DAITAN010000266.1:0-4115 GCA_036824235.1 Gaiellaceae bacterium
GAAGACGAGCCCGCCGATCGCCGCCGCGCCCGCGGGCAGGTCGAGCATCCGTAGCCAGCCGTAGGTGAACAGCCCGGCGGCGACGATCGTCGTCAGGAGGAGCAGGTTCCAGGCGACCACGGGGCCGAAGGCCGCGTCGAGCGGCCAGAACGCGAGCCCGAAGGGCCAGCCCGAGAGCACGACCTGCGGCTCGACGAGCGGCTGGAAGCTGTACGGGTCGAGCCAGGGCGCGGCGCCGCGCTCGAGCTGGTGGCCGACGAGCCAGAAGCGGTACGTCGCCTGGAGGTGATCGCCGGCAGCCGCCTCTCCGTGACCGTCGCCGCCGTCGGCGATGAACGAGCTCCCGAAGGAGCCCACGGCCGGCAGCGTTGCCACCACCGCGGCGGCGCCGTAGAGCGCTACGAGGAGAGCGAGCGCGCGGCCCCGACCAGCCGGTCGAAGTCGGAGACCTCGGATGCGCCATACCGCCATGCGCCGCGGATGATGCCGCTTCCGTCCACGACGAAGGCGGCGCGGCCCGCCACGTCCGGGAGCCCGCGGTATTCGCGGACAATCTCGAGCGCGCGCACGGCCTCGCCGCTCCAGTCGGAGAGGAGGCCGACCTCGATGTCCAACGCCTGCATCCATGCGGCGTGCGACCACGGGCTGTCGCGCGAGATTCCGTACGGCGTCACGCCGGTCCCGAGAAGCTCGGATCTCCGCGCGTTCAGCTCGGAGAGCTCGTTCGTGCAGGTGCTAGACCAGTCGAAGAGATACGAGAGGAGGAGGTACGGCGACTCGCCCGCCAGCGCACGGAGGGTCAGCGACTCGGTCGTCGAGCGCCAGACCGTGACGTCGGGGACGAGGTCGCCCTCGCCGATCATGCGCCCACTGGTACGCCGGCTTCGGTGGCCTCGGAGATCTCGCGCGTGACCTCGTGGATGTCCCGGTTGGCGTTGAAGATCCGCAGCTGGCGGTCGGAGCCGTTCCCGCGGGAGAGGATCTCGCGGATCCCCTCGAGCTCGCGCTCGGAGCCGAGCTCCCGCGCGTGGGGTTCGATGTCGCGCAGCGTGCGGCGGATCAGCTGCGCGATCGGGACGCGGTTCCGGCGGCCCGTGACGAGATCCATCACGGGCGCCTCGAGGCCGTAGCGGGCGCCCAGCCACTTGTTCTCGGTCACGAGGATGCGGTGGTAGCTGGGCATGTCCTTGCCGGCGTCGTAGAGCTCCGAATAGTGCTTGACGAGCCCCTGCACGTAGGCGGTGATCGCGACCGTCTCCTCGACGCGCGTGATCGCGTCCATGACGCGGACCTCGATCGTCCCGAAGCGCGGGTGCGGGCGCACGTCCCACCAGATGTGGGTGTAGTCCGCGATGCAGCCTGTCTTCTCGAGCTGGCCGACCACTTCCGCGTAGTCGTCGTAGCCGGTGAAGCGCGGCGGCGGGCCGGAGCGCGGAAAGGCCGCGAACACCATCTGGCGGCTGGACGAAAGGCCGGTGGGCTCTCCGCGCCAGAACGGGGAGCTGGCCGACAGCGCAAGCAGCTCGGAGAGGTGGACGAGGAGCGCGTTGATCACCGTGATGGCCTTGTCCGGGTCGTCCACGGCCACGTGGATGTGGCAGCCGAAGATCAGCTCGCGCCGGGCCACGTACTGGAGCTGGTCGACGAGGTTCCGGTAGCGGTCGCGCGCCGTGATCCTCTGTCGCTCGAAGAGGCTGAATGGATGCGTGCCCGCAGAGCCCACGCGCAGCTTGTGGGTCGCCGCCGCCTGGGTGACGTGGGAGCGCAGCCGCCGGAGCTCGCGGTCGACGTCGGCCGTCGTCTTGCAGACCGGCGTCGAGATCTCGAGCACGGACTGCATCAGCTCCGGGCCGATGCGGTCGTCGAACTCGCCGTCCTGTGCGGACGTGAGCACGGTGTCGACGTGCTGGACGAGGTCGAAGGTCTCCGGATCGAGGAGCATGTACTCCTCCTCGACCCCGAGGGTGAACGGCTCGCTCGACCCGAAGCGGTGGTCGAGGACGCTGCCCCCCTCGGCGAACCCCTTGCCCGTGATGGTCGCGGGATAGATCTGCTTCATGGGAGCGACGAACTCTACTCCGAGGCCGGTGGAAGAAGACAGGACCGCACGGCGTCCTGTGAGAGACGCCAAACGGCGTCCGTGGGAGAACGACGATGCGACGTAGACACCGGACAAGAATCGTGAAGCGGCTCGTCCTCGGGCCGCTCGCGGCAATCGCCCGCGGCAGCGGCACCGTGGGCTTCGCCTACTGAGCGCTCCGGCGACTGCGCCGGGGCACTCGCGCCGTTTGCGACTATGACGGGGTGCATCGCCTCCTCGTCCTCGCCTGCATCGCGCTCGGCCTCGCTGCCTGCGGCGGCGACGGCGAGTCCGCGGGCCCGACGACGACCGTCGTCGACCCGGGCCCTCCGACCACGACGCAGGCCGAAACGGAGACGACAACCGCGCCGACGACGACCGAGGAGGAGCGGGAGGGCCCCGTCGTCGTCATCCAGACGGAGCGCGGGGAGGAGGTCGCCGTCACGGTCGAGGTCGCCGACTCGGAGAACGAGCGCCAGGTCGGGCTCATGAACCGGGAATCCCTTCCGGACGACGCCGGGATGATCTTCCTCTTCGAGGAGGAGTTCACGGGCGGGTTCTGGATGAAGAACACGCTCATCCCGCTCTCGATCGCCTTCGCCGACGGCGACGGGACGATCCTGCGCATCCTCGACATGGAGCCGTGCGAGGCCGACCCCTGCGAGATTTACGACCCCGGCGTCACCTACAGCAGCGCGCTCGAGGTCAACCAGGGCGCGTTCGCGAGCTGGGGTGTCGAGGAAGGCGACCTGCTCACGCTGGAGCAGTGACGACCGCCTCGACGTCGAGCTCGAGGAGCCAGCGGGGATCGAGCAGCGACACGAGTACGGTCGTGTTCACGGGCCGGACGTCGGCGAACGCCTCGCCGTGCGCCTTGGCGTAGCCCTCGAAGGCGTCCGCCCGGGTCAGGTAGCCCCGCGTGCGCACGACGTCACGGAAGGAGGCGCCGACCTGTTCGAGCGCGTCTTCGACGATCTCCAGGCAGCGCTTCGTCTGGCCGTAGGCGTCCGTGGGCGGGTCGCCGCCGTCGGCCATGATCGGCGCCGTGCCGGCGACGAGGACGCGATCGCCGATCCGCACCGCGCGCGAGTAGCCCATGACTCCCTCGTAAGGCGAGCCGGAGAAGACGGTCTGGCGCTCCAAGACGGTCACTAGTATCGCCTCTCGACCGTGAAGGCGCTGGAGCACATCGACGCGTGGCCGGCCCCGACCGCGGCGGTCGCCGTCGTCGCTCCGGACGGGGTCGTCGCGAAGCGCGGGCCCGCCGACCTCGTCCTCCGTTGGGCCTCGGTGACGAAGCTCTTCACGGCGTACGCGCTGCTCATCGCGGCGGAGGAGGGCGTGCTCGACCTCGACGAGCCCGCGGGGCCCGCCGGCTCGACCGTGCGCCATCTGCTCGCCCATGCCTCCGGCCTCCCGTTCGAGGGCGATGTCCCCATCGCGCGGCCGGGCGAACGCCGCATCTACTCCAACGCCGGCTTCGACCTACTCGGGGAGCTGCTCGCGGCCCGAGCCGAGATGCCGTTCGCCGAGTACCTCCAGGCGGCCGTGCTCGACCCGCTGGGCCTCGGCGGGACCGACCTGCGTGCCCGGCCCTCCGAGGGGCTGCACGGCCCCCTCGTCGATCTCGCCGCCTTCGGTCGCGAGCTGCTCGCCCCGACGCTCCTCGCGCCGGAGACGCTCGCCGAGGCGACCGAGGTCGCCTTTCCGGGCCTCGTCGGCGTTCTTCCCGGCCTGGGCCGGCAGGACCCGAACGACTGGGGCCTCGGCTTCGAGCTCAAGGACGCCAAACGCCCGCACTGGACGGGCGCCCGGAACTCCCCGCGCACGTTCGGCCACTTCGGCGGTGCCGGCACGTTCCTCTGGATCGACCCCGAGGCCCGGCTCGCCTGCGCCTGCCTCACGGACCGCGAGTTCGACGACTGGGCCCTGGAGGCCTGGCCGCCGCTCGCGGACGCGGTGCTCGCCGAGCTCTCGGGCTAGCCGGAGACGCCGACGACGCGGGCGTAGGTCTCGGCGGCGCAGGTCGCCACGG
>DAITAN010000267.1:0-4107 GCA_036824235.1 Gaiellaceae bacterium
TCGTACGCCATGAAGCCGACGTGGATCAGCCACATGATCACGACGGTGAAGAAGTAGAACTGCTCCGTCAGGATCTGCGAGTCGAGGCTGACCTGGGCCTGCAGCTCCTCCACGGTCGGCGCCTGGCCGAACAGAGCAAGCACGGAACCGAGCGACGACATCAGCAAGCCCTCCTAGGGACGCACGCCATCAATGCCCAGCGACACCAATCCGCGACAAACGTACGAAACCAGCCGGACGTGGCCCAGGTGCGGCGTACCCACCTTTTCCGCCGGGAGGTGTCGCCCCTCGACATATGACTGGAAGCAGCGCTAACGGTCCTGACGCCTGATTTCCTCGATCTCGCCCGTGGTGGCGTTCACGAGGACGACCGTGATGCGCTCCGGCTGATCGTCCGCGTCGAGAACCGAGAAGGAGACGGCCCAGAACGGGCGGGACTCGATCCCCCGCGGCGTAAAGCGCACCATCGTCCGGTCCGGTTCGAAATCGATCTCCTGCTCGGCGATCTCGATCGCTTCCTCCTGGCTGATGTCCGAGTCCCGCGAGGCGCACGTCTTCGCCGCGAAGAGGGCGATCGCCAGCACGGCCAGGAGGATCACGATCCGCCCGAGCGGGCGGTCGCGAAACGGGCGGCTAGGCGCCGGCTCGCTGTCGCCGGCGTCGATAGGCATAGACCCGCAGGATGAGGTAGCCCACGAAGTGGGTGAGGAAGACGAGCGAGAGCCACCAGCCCCACCAGGCGAAGTGCGGGCGCGGCTCCATCTCCCGCAGCTCGATCACCGTCAGGTAGAGCGCAACGACGAGGGTGAGCATGAAGATGACCTGCCCCGCCGGCGGCGAGAGGTAGACGAGGAACACGCGACCATCGTGAGTGAACGGGCTCTCGGGCGCAACCGTCGTCGGCGCGGTAGAGAATCCAGCGCGTGTCCGCACGCGACGTCATCGAGACCCTCGCGCTCGTCTTCGCCGCCGGCCTCGTCTCGGAGGTGGTCGCGGGCTTCCTGCGGATCCCGCGCATGGTTGTCCTCCTCGCTGCGGGTGCTCTGCTCGGCCCGGATGTCGCCGACTTGGTCGAGCTGCCGCTCGACTCGGTCGCGATCCAGATCCTCTTGACGCTCGGCGTCTCGATGATCCTCTTCCACGGCGGCCTAGGCCTCTCGTTCGCCGTCCTGCGTCCGGTCGTCGTCGGCCTCGGCTTGCTCGCGATCCCTGGCATGCTGATCACGGCGTTCGTCACCGGCGGCATCGCCGCCCTCGCCTTCGACGTGCCGCTGGAGGTCGGCCTCCTCATCGGCGCCGTCCTCGCCCCGACCGATCCGGCGATCCTCATCCCGCTCTTCGAGCACATGCGGATCCGGCCCAAGGTGGCGCAGACGATCGTCGCCGAGTCCGCCCTCAACGACGTCACCGGGGCCGTGCTCGCCCTCGCGTTCGCCGCGATCGTGATCGAGGGAGAGGGGTCGCTTGCCTCGCCGCTGGGCGAGTTCCTCCTCGACCTGGGCATCTCCACCGTGCTGGGCGCGGCCCTCGGGGTCGTGCTCGCGGTGGCGATCTCGACGCGGAGGCTCGGGATCTGGCGCGAGTCGCCGATCATCGCCGTGCTCCTCGTCGTCGTGGCCGGCTACTTCGCCATCGACTACGCCGGCGGCAGCGGATACCTGGGCGCATTCCTCGCCGGACTGATCGTGGCCAACATGGATCGCCTCGGGCTCGGAATGCACTCCCACCGCGAGGACGAGATGCGCCTCTTCACGTCTGCGAGCGCCGACATCGTCGTCGTCTTCATCTTCATCACCCTGGGCGCGAACCTGCCGTTCGACACGATGGCCGACGAGGCGCTCCCGGCCCTGATCACGCTGGCCGCGCTCATCCTCCTCGCCCGTCCGCTGACGGTGCTCGCCTGCCTGCTTCCCGACCGCCGGGGCCGCTGGGCGCGCGAGGAGCTCGTCTTCCTCTCCTGGACCAGGGAGACGGGCGTCGTCCCCGCCGCGCTGGTCGGGATCCTCGTCGCCGACGGTGTCGGCTACGAGGCGGAGCTCACGACCGTCGTCGCGCTCGCGATCGTCGTCACCTTGCTCCTGCAGTCGACGACGAAGGCGTGGCTCGCCCGCCGCCTCGCCCTCGACGACGCCGCCTACGACCAGGGGTAGGGCGAGCTCGACACCGGGTGGAGGTCGCCCGTGGCGAAGCGCTCGAACCGGAACGGGTGCAGGAGGCTCGAGTGGTCGCCGAGCAGGACCTTCGCGACCTCGCGTCCGACCCCGATCATCTTGTAGCCGTGGTTCGAGTCGAGGATCGTGTAGACGTTCGGGCGCATGTAGTCGAAGACGGGGAAGTTGTCGACCGTGAAGGCGCCGACGCCTCCCGAGCGGGCCATCTTGTAGCGCGGCCGGCAGCCCTCGAAGCGGCTCATCGCATGCGAGAGCGCGGCGCACCACATATCCGGGAAGCTCGCATCCACGTCGGTCGTGGACGGATAGGGATCGAGCTCGACGTCGCCCTCGACGACGAGCGGCGAGGCCCCGCCCTGCACGCCGTGGCGGTCCCGCTTGTAGTAGATGCCCCAGAGCTCGTCGGTGACCAGCTCGCCCTCGTCGGTGTAGAGCGGCGCGTCGGTGTCGAGGTGGACGACGGGCGGCGCGCTCCCGTCGGCCGTCGCGAACATCTGCGGGTCGACCTGGATCTCGCCCTCCTGGAGGTTCCAGTACGTCCACATCGGCTGGTCCTCGACCACCTCGCCGCCCGGCGTGCGGACGTCGATCGTGGCCGGGAGCTCGAGCATCGACCAGAAGCGCCTCGCCCAGGGGCCGGGCGCGACGACGAGCTGCTCGCCGACCTCGAGGCGACCACGACTCGTCTCGACCGCGCCGACGGTGCCGTCGCCCGCGAGCTCGAGGGCCCTGACCTCGACGCCCGTGAGGATCTCTACGCCTTCCTCGCGGCACTTCCCTGCCAGCCCGAGCACGGATTCCCGGTTGAAGGCGAAGCCGCCCTGGTGCTCGTGGAGGCACGCCGTCACGCCCTGGGCGCGCCAGTCGGGGAAGATCTCCTTCATGTACGCGTCGACCTCGGTCGCGCCGGTGACGAAGGTCGAGCGGTAACCGATCGCCTCCTGGCGCGCGTACGTGGCGGCCAGGTCGGACTCCTGGGCGGACGGCCCGAGGGCCATGTAGCCGACCGGGTTGTAGGCGTAGGCCTCGGGATCGGATTCCCAGACCTCGACGCACGCCTGCATGAGCTCGCTCATGGCCGGCTGGAAGTAGTTGTTGCGGACGACGCCGCAGGCGATGCCCGAGGCCCCCGCACCCGGCTCCGACTTCTCCAGGACGACGACGTCCGCGCCCGAGCCGGCCCCGCGCGTGCGCAGCTCCTTCGCGAGGTGGTAGGCGGTGGAGAGGCCGTGAATCCCGGCTCCGACGACGACGAAGCGGGGCGAGGCGGGCAGGTCGGACATGTCGCGTTGCCTCCTGGGCAATGGCGTTTCAAAACTGACATACTGACCGTACCATGGCCCGGACGGGAAGACCAGCCACGCGCCGGGTGGCCGCGGTCGAGCGGGCGGCTGCCGTCATCGACGCGCTGGCCGAGGGCGGGGAGCTGGGGACGAACGAGCTGGCGCGCAGAACCGGCCTCCACCCAAGCTCGGTCTCCCGCCTACTCGCCACCCTCGCGGACTCGGGCCTCGTCGAGCATGTGACTGAGAGTGGCCGCTACCGGCTCGGCCTGCGCCTCGTGAACCTCGGAAACGCCGTGCTGGGACGGCTCGACCTGCGTGAGGTCGCGCGACCTCACCTGCGCGCGCTCGCGGACGAGACCGGCGAGACCGTCACGCTCTCGGCTCCGGGCGACCCGGACGCGATCACCGTCGACTTCGTCCAGAGCGGGGCGTCCGTTCAGAGCGTCGCGACGCTCGGCCGGCCGAGCGTCGCGCACGCGACAGCAACCGGCAAGGTCGCCCTTGCCTTCGGCGATGTCGCGCTTCCACCCGGACGCCTACACGCGTTCACAGACCGGACGATCGTCGACCGGGCGACGCTCTCCGGCGAGGTCGAACGCGTCCGCAGGCAGGGCTGGGCCAAGGCCGCCGGCGAGCGCGAGGAGGACCTA
>DAITAN010000268.1:0-4104 GCA_036824235.1 Gaiellaceae bacterium
GAGTCGCCGACGCTCGAGGACGACGAGCGGCTTTCGCTCTTCGCCGCCGCGGTCGAGACGGTCGGCGACCACGCGACGGTGATCGCGGGCACCGGCACGTACTCGACGGCGCACTCCGTCCACCTCACGGGCCAGGCGCACGAGCTCGGCGTCGACGGCTTCCTCGTCGTCACGCCGTACTACAACAAGCCGCCGGCCCGAGGGATCGTGGCTCATTTCAAGGCAATCGCGGACGCGACGGACCGGCCGATCGTGATCTACAACATCCCGCAGCGCGTCGTCGTCAACCTCGAGCCCGAGACGCTGGCCGAGCTCGCCGAGATCCCGAACGTCACGGCGGTCAAGCAGGCCACGGCCGACCCGGGCCAAGCGCGCCGGATCCTCGCCGAGACCGACCTCGCGCTCTATGCCGGCAACGACGATCTCCTGCTGCCGTTCCTCGAGCTCGGCGGAGTGGGGGGCGTGCTCGTCTACACGCACGTTGCCGGCGCGCGCGTGCGCGAGCTGGTCACGCGCTTCAAGGAGGGCGAAGTGGCCGAGGCGCGCGCGATCGAGGCCGAGCTGCGGCCCGTCATCGACGCGCTCGCGGTCACGACCAACCCGATTCCGGTCAAGGCCGCGCTCCAGCTGCTCGGCCATGAGGTGGGCGGGCTCAGGCTTCCGCTTCTCGAGGCGACCGACGACGAGCGCGCGGCCATCCGCGACGCGCTCGAGCGCGCGGGCGTCCTCGAAAGCGCCCGGGTCTGACCTGCGCGCCGCTCAGGCGGCGTGCAGGTGGCCGGCGAGGTACTTGAGGCCGGAGTCCACGTTCGCCGTCGCCACACGCGAGCCCGGCCCGAGGCGGCGGGCGAGCTCGAGCGCTACGACGATGTTGGCGCCCGTCGAGGGCCCGCAGAGGAGCCCTTCCTCTGAAGCAACGCGCCTGGCCATCGCCATGGCGTCCGCGGTCGGGACGGGGATGACCTCGTCGAAGTCCTCACGCGTGAGCAGCGGGGGCCAGAAGCCGACGCCGCCGCCCTCGATGCGGTGGGTGCCGGGCTCGCCGCCCGAGATAACCGGCGACTCCGCCGGCTCGACGATCACCCGGTGGACGCCCGGCACGACGCTGCGTAAGGCGCCTGTGACGCCCAGGAAGCAGCCGGCCGTGCCGACGTAGGAGCAGAACGCGTCGATCCGCCCGTCGAGCTGGTCGAGGAGCTCCCGGCCTAGCTCGGCGTAGCCCTCGACCATGTCGCGGTTGTTGAACTGATCCGTGGCGAAACCGTCAACTTCGTCCACGATCTCGGCGGCGCGGCGCATCATGCTGGGAATGAGGTCGGCCGTGATCCCGTCCGGGCTGGGGATGACCTCGAGCTCGGCGCCGAACGCCCGCATCGTCCTGAGCTTCTCCGCCGCAAACGCATCGGAGGTGACGATCCTCAGCTTGTAGCCCTTCACGGCACACACGAACGCCAGAGACGACCCGGTGCTGCCGCCGGTGTACTCCACCACGGTCTGGCCGGGCTGCAGCCGCCCGCTGCGCTCCGCCCCCTCGATCATCGCGAGCGCCATCCGGTCCTTGTACGACCCGGTGGGGTTCGCGTTCTCGAGCTTCACCCAGACCTCGGCGACATCCGGGCCCGCCAGGCGCTCGAGCCGGATGACCGGCGTGCGCCCGATCGCACCGAGCATCGCCGCCCTCTCAGCCGTCGGCGTCACCGGCCGGAGGTTAGCCGAGCAGGTACCGGAGCGGAAAGGGACTGAATACACTTGCTCCATGCCTGAGAGCACGCGAGTCATCCCGCTCGGCGGCCTGGGCGAGGTCGGCAAGAACCTGACGGTGATCGAGTCGGACGACGGCATCGTCGTCGTCGACGCGGGTCTTTCGTTCCCCCGCGACGAGCACCTCGGCGTCGATCTCATCCTGCCGGACTTCGAATACCTCCGCGAGCACCGTGCCGACGTGCGCGCCGTCGTCCTCACCCACGGGCACGAGGATCACGTCGGCGCGCTCCCGTACCTGATGCGGGAGATCGACGTCCCCGAGATCTGGGCGACCCGGCTGACGCTCGGGCTCATCAAGTCCAAGCTCGACGAGCACGGGCTCATGCGCGCCGCAGAGCTCATCGAGATCGAGCCGGACAAGGGAGCGGCGCAGATCGGTCCCTTCCAGGTGGAGTTCGTTCGTATGGCGCACTCGATCCCGGATGCGGTCGCGCTCGCCTTCGACACCCCGGGCGGACTCGTGGTCGTTACCGGGGACTACAAGATTGACCACACGCCCGTAGACGGCTTCCGCACCGACCTCGGGAAGCTGGCGGAGCTCGGGAACCGCGGCGTCGACCTGCTCCTCGGCGACTCCACGAACGCCGAGCGACCGGGCGTGACCGAGTCGGAGCGGACCGTGGGCGAGGTCTTCCGCCACCTGATTCCCCAGCGGGAGGGCCGCGTCCTCGTCGCCTCGTTCGCCTCGAACATCCACCGCGTCCAACAGGCGATGGACGTCGCCTCCGAGACCGGCCGGAAGGTCGCGCTCGTCGGCCGCTCGCTGCGCAAGAACGTCAACATCGCGCGCAACCTCGGGTACCTCGACGTCCGCGACGACCTGCTGGTCAAGCCCGACGAGATCGACCTCCAGCGTCCCGAGCAGACGATGATCCTCTGCACCGGGAGCCAGGGCGAGCCAATGTCCGCGCTCACCCGCATGGCGTACGGCGACCACCCGCACGTCTCGATCGAGGAGGGCGACACCGTCATCATCTCGGCGAAGCCTGTGCCGGGCAACGAACTGCGCGTGCATGACACGATCAACCGTTTGGCCAAGTCCGGCGCCGAAGTGCTCCACCAGGAGATCGCGCCCGTCCACGTCTCGGGCCATGGGAACGCGGAGGAGATCCGCACCGTCCTCGCGCTCCTGCGGCCCCGCAACGTGATGCCCGTGCACGGGGAGTTCAGGATGCTCTCCGCCCAGGCCCGGCTCGCACGGGAATCGGGCGTTCCCGCAGATCGCATCGTTCTCGCCGAGAACGGCTCGGTCGTCGAGCTGCGCGGCGGCATCGCGCGGATCGTCAGCCAGCTCGACGTCGGAGCAACGTTCGTCGACGGCCTCGGCGTGGGCGACGTCAAGGACGTCGCGCTCCGCGACCGCCGTCACCTCTCTGAGGACGGCGTCCTGATCATCGTCGCCACGGTGGGGTCGCAGAACGGCCGTGAGGTGGCCACGCCGGAGGTCATCTCGCGCGGGTTCGCGGAGTCCGATTCGCTGCTCGAGGAGGCGCGGCTCGAAGCCGCGCGGACGATGACCGAGATGTTCTCGCAGAACGTCTTCGAGCTGAAGCTCCTCCAAGAGCACCTGCACGACAACGTCGGGAAGCTCGTCTCCGAGCGCACCGGCCGCCGGCCGATGATCCTGCCGGTCGTCGTCGAGGTCTAGGAGGGCTCGCCCCAGCGGAAGCCGGTCTTGCTCGGCTGCGGCTGCAGCGGGCTCGTCGGCAGGCCCGGGGGTGGGTCATTCCGGTGGATGTTGAAAGCCGCCGGGGCGACGTCGTTGGGCGTCGACGGGTGGAAGAGCGACGCCAGGTACTGGATGTGCCCGCGGCCGGGGCCGAGCTCCCACTGCCCGCCGCCGTAAATTGCGATCTCGTTGTCCGCGCAGTAGTCGTAGCCTTCGAAGAGCCGCTGGATGCTCCCGAAGCGCGACGGCTTGAAATTGAGCGTGCGTGGCGGGAAAGGAAGATTCTTGATGTTGAGCACGGAGTGGATGGGGGCGTCCCAGGTGACACGCTCGCGGTGCGGCTCGAGGATCAAGTCGGTTTCCTGGTTTAGATCCGGATCCTCGATCCACGCGTCCGGGAACGCCTGGGCGACGAGGCCGTAGAGGAGCGGGTCGCCCGCCTGGTCGACGGGCGTGCCCTTGTAGGCGCCCTTCAGGTCGACCGTGTCCACGGCACCCGTCTCCGCGAGCGCCTTGACCAGCTTCGCGTCCCACTCGCTCGTCGGGTCGAGCTTGAAGCGCAGCTTCGGGTAGCGCTCGAGCAGGCGCGGGATCGGGTCGAGCGCCGGGGGATTCTCGATCCGCAGGGAGACGACGAAGTTGACGGGCTGCGCCTCGCGCCCCACGGCTTC
>DAITAN010000269.1:0-4078 GCA_036824235.1 Gaiellaceae bacterium
AGCTCGCCGGGCTCATAACCCGGAGGTCGCAGGTTCAAATCCTGCCCCCGCTACTCGAAAGGCCTCGGAAACGGGGCCTTTCCTCGTGTCGGTCTTCGGGGAGCGGGCGCTACCCGCTGTGCTGCACGGATCTCACGCCGAGCGCGCACGCGCTGACGATGAGCAGGATGCCCAGGAGTACGAGGCCGGGCGCGTCGTCGGCCTCCCCGAACACTCCCGCCAGCACGCCGACAGCGGCGATGCCGATCGCCAGGGCGAGATTCCCCACCCTTTTCACCGCCAGTTCGATCACGACGCCGATTGCCGTCAGGAAGACCCCGGCAGCGACGAAGTCTCCAAGGCTCCAGGCCTCGCCGTCGCTGAGGAGCGTCACCACGAGCGGTACCGACAGGATGACCGCCACGCCGATGGCAACTCGAAGAGCGGACCGGTAGAGAGCCTTGTTCATCCTCGTCGTCTTCTCCAGGGTCGAGGGACGGGCGGCTGCCGTCGCCTGGCGCCCGCGCCACGCAGCATCGGCGGCGAGGCCACGGACCATCCGGGACGCGATGCCGAGCGCGATCCGCCGATCACCGACCCGGTTGGCCCGTTCGTGCGCGATGTGGTCGTGGAGGTCGGCGCCGATCTCGTCGATTCGACGTTGAGCGATCGGGGTGGGCAGGTCCCGCGTGTAGAACCGCACCCACCGTGCCACCAGTTCGGCCATGCGCTCCGGGGTCATGCCGGCTCCGAGGCAACGCGTGAGAGACGTGCAACGGCCTTTTCGGCGCTGGCGCCCTCGGCCACGCGCGCTCCCTCCCCGGTGAGCTCGTACAGCCGCCGACGCGGTCGTCCCTCGGCTGCGCCCGCTGCGTCCTCCCACCGGGATGTGAGCAGGCCGAATTCCTCGAGCCGGCCCAGGGCCTTGTACAGGGTTCCGTGGGCCGTCAGGGCGCGTGACCCGCTCTCCTGCCGCATGGTCTGGGCGAGACCGAATCCGTGAAAGGTGGCTTGCCCCGAACGCAGCATCGACAGCGCCAGCTCGAGGATCTCGGTTTCGAGAGGCAGCAGGCTTCCAGGCTTGCGCCGCGACATCGCAACTCACAATAGGAAGATATCTTCTTATTGTCAATTCGCACCCGCTGGGACGGCTTGAGGTTGTCCCGCCGTCTCGTGAGGTGAGAGGGTCCCCGGCTGCCGATGAACGTCGTCTGGGGATTCCTCATCACCGCCGGGGTGACTGCGTTGACGGTCACCGTCATGCTCCTCGTGCGCCGACGGGCGCCCGAGGGCAGCTACTTCTCCGACGGGGATCGAGCCTCCGGCGTCTTCGGCGTGCTGGCGACCGGGTTCTCGGTCCTGCTCGGGTTCATCATCTTCCTCGCCTTCACGAGCTACGACCAGTCCCGGGCCGGGGCGGAGGAGGAGGCGCTCGTTCTGGCGCAGCAGGTCGAGAATGCCCAGTTCTTCGCCGGCGGGATCGGCGCCGAGCTCACCGGCGAGCTCATCTGCTACGCGCGCACCGTCGTGTACGAGGAGTGGGAGCGGATGGAGGAGGGGACCCTGGGAGACGCACTCAATCCCTGGGGCGTTGAGCTGTTCCGGACGGTGAAGGACGTGGAGCCCGAGACAGCGAGCCAGCAGTCGGCGTACGACAAGTGGCTCGAGCAGACGTCGGCGCGCGAGGCGGCGCGCCTGGACCGTGTTCACGGAGCGGTGGGGGTTATCCCGAGCCCACTCTGGATCGTCCTGTTCTTCATCTCCACGGTGATCTTCGTCTTCATGCTCTTCTTCGCCGACAGCAGCGAGCGTGCGCTGACGCAAGCCATGCTCATGGGCGCTGTAACCGCGGTGATCACGACGATGCTGCTGCTGCTCAATTTCCTCGACAACCCGTTCCACACTGAGGTGGGGGGCCTGCAACCGGTTGCGATGGAGCGGACGTTGCGGATCGTGGACGAGGAGATCGAGGCGGTTGACCTCGACCTTCGCATCCCGTGCGACGAGGAAGGGAACACGAACTGACGAGCGCGCCACCCGAGGAGCGGGCCGAGCGCTGGAGATCGTCGCGACCTTTCTCCTTGCCCTCGCGACGGTCGCGACCGTCGGCACCGTCATCTGCATCGCCACGTTCCCCGTCAGCATCTCGACCTGACCGGATACGGCCAGAAGGTCAGGCCACGTTTCGAGAGGCTGTCAAGTGGGACGAAGAACAGTGTCCTCGCGGGCGTCTAAACCAGTCGAACGGCACCCGTGGCCGGAGTCGATAGCGTGAAGGCACGGTATCGGCCGGCTCACGACGACCGATGAGCTCACCCCGCCCATCCGGTCTCTAGCTATGACCCCAAGCCTCGGAGACACGATGACCAAGAACCAGGGATACACCAAGGAACGGAGGGGACGCGTATGACGGCAACAGGCCGCAGCCGCTGGCTTGCGCTCTACGTCCTCTGCCTCGGCGACCTGATGATCGTGCTCGACGGCACGATCGTGAACGTCGCGCTCCCGACTATTCGGGACGATCTCGGCTTCTCGCAGACTTCGCTCGCCTGGGTGGTCAACGCCTACCTGCTCACGTTCGGCGGCTTCCTGCTGCTCGGCGGAAGGCTGGGCGACCTGTTCGGGCAGCGTCGCATGTTCCTGATCGGAATCGGGCTCTTCACGGTCGCGTCGCTCGCCTGCGGTCTCGCGACCACGCAGGGCCAGCTGGTCGCCGCACGCGCGGTGCAGGGCCTCGGCGGCGCGCTCGTCGCTTCGGTCGCGCTCTCGCTGACGATGATGCTCTTCACCGAGCCGGCCGACCGGGCGAAGGCGATGGGGATCTTCGGCTTCGTCCTCTCCGGAGGTGGAGCCATCGGCGTGCTCGCAGGCGGCATCCTCACGGACTTCCTCGACTGGCACTGGATCTTCCTCGTCAACCTGCCCATTGGGGTGGCCGTCTTCGCGCTTTCGCTGAAGCTGCTCCCGCACACGCCCGGCATCGCCGGCGGTGGGCGCATCGACTTTGCGGGCGCCATCACGGTGACGGGCTCCCTGATGCTGGCCGTCTACGCGATCGTCAACGGCAACGAGACCGGCTGGACGTCCCCCGAGACGCTCGCCCTGCTCGGTGGGGCGCTCCTGCTGATGGTGACGTTCCTGGTCATCGAGTCGCGGATCTCCGAGCCGCTCGTGCCGCTTTCGATCTTCCGTCACCGCAACGTGTCGTCTGCCAACGCCGTGGGTGTGCTGATGGCGGCCGGCATGTTCGCGTACTTCTTCTTCTCGGCCTTGTACATGCAGCAGGTCCTCGGCTACACGCCGCTCGAGGTGGGCCTCGCCTACCTGCCCGCGACGATCCTCTGGGGCGGCACGTCGCTCTACTCGGACAAGCTCGTCATGCGCTACGGGATCAAGAAAACACTGACCACCGGGCTCGGGCTGATGGCCCTCGGGCTGATCCTGTTCGCGCGCGCGCCGGTGGACGGCAACGTGTTCGTCGACGTGATCCCGGCGACGCTCGCGATCGGGCTCGGCGGCGGCATCGCGTTCAACCCGCTGCTGCTCTCGGCGATGGGTGATGTCAAGCCGGAGGAGTCCGGGCTCGCGTCCGGCGTCGTCAACACGGCGTTCATGATGGGAGGCGCGCTCGGCCTCGCCGTCCTCGCGAGCCTCGCCGACTTCCGTACGGACAACCTGCTGGAGTCGGGCGAGAGCGCCCTTTCGGCCCTGAACGGCGGCTTCCACGCAGCCTTCCTGCTCGGGGCGGTGTTCGTGCTCGCTGCCGCGGCGATCGGGATCACGCTGCTGCGCTCGACGATCGCGCAGCCGCACGGCGAGCCGGGCGGAGAGCCCGCGCCCGCCGGCGCACAGAACTAGCGACCTCCTCACGCCACGAGAGAGCCCCGCTCGCGCGGGGCTCTCTCCGTCGTCTGGATGGCGCTGTCGGCTAGCGCCGCCCGCGCCCAGAGGGCGCGATCATCGCGCTCCCGCCGCCGCGGCGGACGGGCTCGGCCGCGGCCACCACTCGGCCGTCGCGGAGGAAGTCGATCCCCGTCGCGGCGCCGATCTCACCGGTGAGGGCGAGCACCTGCTTGTACATGGAGACGAGCTCCTACCC
>DAITAN010000016.1:0-15104 GCA_036824235.1 Gaiellaceae bacterium
GTCGAAGCCCTCGATCGCAATGCTCGCGGCCTCGAGTGACCGGCCGAGCCGCTCGAGCGCGACCGTGGCCGCTCCTCTGATCCCGTACCCGACCGAGAGGTCGTCCATCCCTAGTCCGTCGTGCTCGCGCGCCCAGATGGGCGTCGGGCTCCCGTCGGGCTCGAGAGCGAGAAAATCGTCCGGATACGTGCCCATGTCGGGCCCCGTGAGGAAGAAGTCCTGCCAGTCGCGCACGCGGTCGATGAACGCCCCGACCACGGCCTGCCGGTCGCCGCCGGCGAAGCGGATCCCGGCCTTCGCACCGGCGTACGGCACGCCGCAGACCGCGAGCTTCCACGTCATTGCGCGTGCGAGTCGGGCGACCTCGTCCGCCGTCACGTCCGGGACCATCCGCGTCCCTCCCGCCGAGGTCGCGAAGAGCTCGTGGTCGATGACGACGACGGCGTCGAGCCCGACGGCCGGCTCCACCACCTCGATAACGCGCGCAGGCGGCGCGTCGTCGCGTTCCAGTACGGACACGAGGTCGGACGCTATCCCAAGCTGGACGCCCCCGAATCGTTGACAGAAAGCGGTTCGGGGTTGACACTCCTATAAGAGTGCTATATCACTCCCACTCAAATAGTAGAGAAAGTGGGGTAACCGTACTGTGGCACACAAGCGCACTCGCATCGTCCTTTTGAGCGCCCTCGGCGCGCTCTCAGCACTCCTGCTCCTGGTCGCAACCGCCTGCGGTGGGAGCGACGACGCCGGAGCCAGCGGAAACGCCGGGGAGGGTGGAACGCTCTCGCTGGTCGCCTACTCGACGCCGCGCGAGGCTTACGAGGAGATCATCCCGGCCTTCAAGGAGACCGACGCCGGCCAGGGGTGGGACTTCGAGGAGTCCTACGCTGCGTCCGGCGAGCAGCGCCGGGCCGTCGAAGAGGGCCTGCCCGCCGACGTCGTCCACCTTTCGCTCGAGCCCGACGTGACCGCCCTCGTCGAAGCGGGGCTGATCGACGCGGACTGGAACAAGAACGAGTACGACGGAATTCTCACGAACTCCGTGGTCGTCTTCGCTGTTCGCCCCGGCAACCCGGAGAACATCCAGTCCTGGGACGACCTCCTCAAGGACGGCATCGAGGTCATCACGCCCAACCCGTTCACGTCCGGTGGGGCCCAGTGGAACATCATGGCCGCCTACGGCGCGCAGCTCGAGCAGGGCAAGTCCGACGAGGAAGCGATCGAGTACCTTCGCGAGCTCTTCCTCGAGCACGTGCCGGTGCAGGACAAGAGCGCGCGTGAGGCCCTGCAGACGTTCGCCGGCGGCAAGGGCGACGTGATGCTCGCGTATGAGAACGAGGCGATCTTCGCCCAGCAGGCCGGGCAGCCGATCGAGTACGTCGTGCCCGACGAGACGATCCTGATCGAGAACCCGGCGGCGATCGTCAACACGACGAAGAGCCCCGAGGGAGCCCAGGCGTTCCTCGACTACCTCTACACGCCCGAGGCCCAGGAAGTGTTCGCCTCCAAGGGCTACCGCCCTGTGGTCGAGGGCGTGGAGACGGAGTTCGACTCCTCCGGCCCGGCCGGCCTCTTCACCATCGCCGACCTCGGCGGCTGGGCAGACGTCCGCACGCGCTTCTTCGACCGCGAGGAAAGCATCTTCCTCGACATCGAGAACGAGCTGGGAGTCCCCACTGACGACTAGTTCCGAAGCGGTCAGGCTGCCGGCGCGCACTGGACGGTCCAGGCGCGCCGGCGGCCTCGTTCTGGGGCTGTCGACCGCGTACCTCACGCTCATCGTCCTCATCCCGATCGCGGCGGTGATCGCGACGTCGTTCGAGGGCGGCCTTTCCGCCTTCTGGAACGAGGTGACGGCGCCGGCGGCGGTCGCGGCGCTCAAGCTCACCTTCGTCGCCTCGCTGGTGGTCGTGTTCGTGAACGCGATCACCGGCACGCTCATCGCCTGGGTGCTCGTTCGCGACGACTTCCGCGGCAAGAGCGTCGTCAACGCGATGATCGACCTGCCCTTCGCCCTGCCGACGATCGTCGCCGGGCTGACGCTGCTCGCCGTGTACGGGCCCAAGAGCCCGCTCGGCGTCAACGTCGCCTACAGCCGGGCCGCGATCGTCGTCGCGCTCCTCTTCGTCACGCTCCCCTTCGTCGTTCGCGCCGTCCAGCCGGTGCTCCTCGAGCTCGACCGCGAGATGGAAGAGGCGGCCGCATCGCTCGGCGCGCGGCCGTTTACGACGTTCCGGCGCATCGTCCTCCCCAACCTGCTGCCTGCGATGCTCTCCGGCGCCGCGCTTTCGTTCGGAAAAGCCGTCGGCGAGTTCGGCTCGATCGTGCTTATCTCGGGGAACATCCCCTTCGACACCGAGGTCGCCTCGGTGAACATCTTCAAGTCGATCGAGAGCGACGACGCTGCCGCGGCGGCCGCGGTCTCGGTGGTGTTGCTCGTCCTCTCGTTCGCCGTCCTGGCGGTCGCCGACGTCCTCGAGCGCCGCAGCCGGAGGCACGATGCGTAGCGGCGCCGGCTCGCGGTACACATTGCGCGCGCTCGCACTGGGCTACCTGGCGCTGATCCTCGCGCTCCCGCTCTCTATGATCGTCTACTACACGTTCCGGGACGGGCTCACGCCGGTGTGGGAGGCGCTCACGGACCCGGCGTTCCTCTCCGCGTTCAAGCTCACCCTGATCGCAGTGGCGATCGCGGTCCCTGCCAACACGATCTTCGGCGTCGCCTGCGCGATGGCGCTCGTCCGTCGGCCTCCGAAGCGCGGGCTCTGGCTGATCAACTCCATGATCGGACTGCCGCTCGCACTCTCGCCGGTCGTCGTCGGCTTGGCGCTGATCCTGGTGTACGGCCAGGACGGCTGGTTCGGTGGCTGGCTCACCGAGAACGGGATCGAGATCATCTTCTCCACGCCCGGGATCGTGCTGGCCACGATCTTCGTGACGCTGCCGTTCGTCGTCCGCGAGGTGATCCCGGTGCTCCGCGAGGTCGGGACCGACCAGGACGAAGCCGCCTGGACGCTGGGCGCCTCGCGCTTCCAGACCTTCCGGCGCGTCACGCTCCCCGCCATCCGCTGGGGCGTCGCCTACGGCGTCGTCCTGACGACCGCGCGTGCGCTCGGCGAGTACGGCGCCGTCGCCGTCGTCTCGGGCCGGATCGCCGGCAAGACCGAGACTCTCACGCTCCACGTGGACGAGGAGTACCTGCGCTTCAACGAGGTGGCCGCGTACACGACGTCCCTCGTGCTCGCGCTTCTCGCCGTGCTCACGCTCATCGCCATGAACATCTTCAAGCCCCAGACTCACAAGGAGGTCGCGGATGTCGATCGCCGTCCGCCAGGTCACGAAGCGGTTTGAGAACGGCTTCGTCGCCGTCGACAACGTCTCGCTCGCCATCGCGAGCGGGTCACTCACGGCACTGCTCGGGCCGAGCGGAAGCGGGAAGTCGACCCTTCTCCGTGTGATCGCCGGCCTCGAGGAGCCCGACGCCGGGGATGTCTCCATCCTCGGCCAGGACGTCACCGGCGTCCCGCCGCAGAAGCGCGGGGTCGGTTTCGTCTTCCAGCACTACGCGGCCTTCAAGCACATGACCGTGCGCAACAACGTCGCGTTCGGGTTGACGATCAGGAAGCGGCCGAAGGCCGAGATCAAGGCGCGGGTCGACGAGCTGCTCGGGCTCGTCCAGCTCGACGGGTTCGCCGACCGCTATCCCGGTCAGCTTTCGGGCGGTCAGCGCCAGCGCATGGCGCTCGCCCGTGCACTCGCGGCCGAGCCGAAGGTCCTGCTCCTCGACGAGCCGTTCGGAGCACTGGACGCGCGCGTGCGCAAGGAGCTACGGACCTGGCTGCGCCGCTTGCACGACGAGGTGCACGTCACGACCGTGCTCGTCACGCACGACCAGGAGGAAGCGATGGACGTCGCCGACCGCGTCACCGTCATGAACGACGGTCGTGTGGAGCAGAGCGGCAAGCCGCGCGACCTCTACGAGCATCCGGCGAACGAGTTCGTCATGAGCTTCGTCGGCCCGGTCAACCGCCTCGGCGAGGCCTGGATCCGTCCCCACGACCTCGAGCTCCGGCTCGAGCCCAACGGCTCGACGAGCGAGGCCATGGTCGAGCGGATCGTGCACCTCGGCTTCGAGGTCCGCGTCGAGCTCGTGCTCGACGACGGACGTCACGTCTCCGCACAGGTCACGCGCGGCGAGGTCGAGGAGCTCGAGCTCCTCGAGGGCCAGATCGTCTATGTGCGGCCGAGCAGGACGACGGTCTTCAGTGGGACTCCCATGCCTCAGGGTCTGACGTAATCGACTCGATCTCCGCCGAAAGCTTCCCGGAGGCCACGTCGGCGAGGGTCAGCTCCTCGAGCACGGCGCGCAGGTTCGCGCGCATGGCGATCCACACGTCCTGAAGCTTGGCGGCGGGGCCCGCGTACTCGAGCGTCTCGGGGCGGGCGCCCCTGACGTTGGCAAGCGGCCCCTCGACCGCGCGGATCACGTCCGCGAGCTTGATCTCGGCCGGCGGCCGGGCCAGCCAGTAGCCGCCCTCCGCCCCGCGCTGGCTCTGCACGAGCCCGGCGTGACGCAGCTCGAGCAGAATGTTCTCGAGGAACTTGAGGGGGATGTCCTGCGCCTGCGAGATGCGCTCGCCCTTGGTTGGGCCCTCGCCGGCGGCGGCCAGCTCGAGCGACGCGCGGAGCGCGTAATCGACCTTCGCGGAGACTCGCATGTGCGCATTCTCCCCTTCTCGCAGGTCGGACGAGGACACGAGCGTGACAGGCCTGGCCGGACTTCCTGCTACTGTCAGAGCAGTCAGGTCGGCAATCGGTCGACCGTGAGATGAGCTTTCTTCGTTCCTCCTTCGGGTGTTTCGGGGCCAGGCGAGTCTCGAACACATAAGGAGTAGAACGCCAATGTCACAGTCTTTCCGCGCGCTCGGGGTCTCGGATCCTGTCACCGACGCGCTGGCCGCTCGTTCGATCGAGCAGCCTTTCTTGATCCAGTCCCTCGTCCTACCGGACGCCCTCGCGGGGCTCGACGTGCTCGCGAAGTCGCCGACAGGCTCGGGCAAGACCCTCGCGTTCGCGATCCCGATCGTCGAGCGCACGACACCGAAGGACACGCGCCCGAGTGCGCTCGTCCTCGTTCCCACGCGTGAGCTCGCAGTTCAGGTGACCGACGACTTCCGCTCGCTCGCTCGCGCCAAGGGGCTCAAGGTTGCCTCTGTGTACGGAGGCGTCCCGCTCCGCAGCCAGGCGACTGAAGCACGCACGGCGCACGTGATCGTGGCCACGCCCGGCCGCCTCGAGGATCTCGCGCAGCGCAAGCTCATCGATCTTTCGCACATCCGCATCCTCATCCTCGACGAGGCCGACCGGATGCTCGACATGGGCTTCCGCCCGCAGGTCGACCGCATCGTGCGCCGCGTCCCGAAGAACCGCCAGACGATGTTCTTCTCGGCAACGCTAGACGGCGAGGTCGGTGAGCTCGCGCGCACGTACACGAGCAGCCCGGCCCGCTTCGAGGCGCAGGCGCCGGCCGATCGGGCCGAGGGCGAGATCGAGCACCGCTTCGTCTCGGTCAGCCAGAACAACAAGGTCGAGACGCTCGTCGACCACCTCCGCATCGAGGACGGCCGCACGCTCGTCTTCGTCCGCACGAAGCGGGGCGCCGACCGGCTCGTGCGCAAGCTCCGCGCCCACAGTGTCAAAGCTGACGCGATGCACGGCGACCTGTCGCAGTCGGCCCGCCAGCGCGCGCTGCGCCGCTTCGAGACCGGCAACGTCTCCGTGCTGGTGGCGACCGACGTCGCCGCACGAGGTCTCGACATCGACGACATCGAGCACGTGATCAACTTCGACCCTCCCGAAGAGGACAAGGGCTACCTCCACCGCACCGGCCGCACCGGCCGCGCGGGGAAGAGCGGGATCGCGGTCACGTTCGTCCTTCCCGAGCAGCAGGCCGACGCCAGCCGCGTCGCCGGCAGGCTCGGTCACAGAGAGCAGTTCGAGAGCGCCGGCATGACGTCGGCACGACCCAAGCTCGTCTACACGAGCCGCCGCGGTCGCCGCTCGAAGTGGTAGAGCTGGATTCGTCGACAACCCTGGAGAGACCCCGGCTACGCGGGGTCTTTCACCTCTGGGCCTTCGTCGTCTTCTCCGTGCTCGGCGTGGTCCTGGTCGCGACCGCGCCCGGGGGCCGGGAACGTCTCGCCGGGGCGGTGTTCGGTGTCGCTCTCGCTCTCACGTTCGGGGTCAGCGCGCTCTACCACCGTGTGACCTGGCGCCCCAGCGCCCGCAGGATGATGCGGCGCCTCGACCACGCGGCCATCTATCTGCTGATCGCCGGGACGTACACGCCCTACGGGCTGCTCGTCCTCTCCGGCGCCTGGCAGTTCTCGGTACTCGGCGTCGTCTGGATCGGCGCGGCCCTGGCCATCATGCAACGCCTGGTCTGGATCGACGCGCCGAAGTGGGTCGCCGCCCTTGCGGGCATCAGCCTCGGTTGGGTCGGGGTCGTGGTCTTCCCGCAGATCCTGGCCGGAACGGGATCAGCCGGAACGGCGCTCGTCGTCGCAGGCGGCATCCTGTACACGCTCGGGGCGGTCGTCTACGTCATTCAGCGGCCCGACCCCGTGCCGGCCGTCTTCGGCTACCACGAGGTCTTCCACCTGATGACGATCGCCGCGGCGGGTTGCCACTTCGCCGCGATCGCGTTCTTCGTGCTCCCGCGCGCCTAGCGGCGCCAGGCCCTAGTTATAGGTGCACTTGTCGTCCGCGTCGGACGCGATCTGCGACTGGCGCAGCGCGTTCATGTCCTGCTCGTGCTGGACATGCGCCGGGTTCGACGAGTCGTAGTCGTCGAGCCCGACCCCCGACCACATGACGTCCGGCGCGACGCCGGGGCCGTCCATGATCGCGCGGTACTTCGCCCCGTCGCCTGCCGGCCGCCTGGCGTTGCCCGGGTAGTACGGGGGCGGCGTGTGCGGGAAGAAGCCGTAGCAAAAGTTTCCGAGCGGGCGATGCGTGAGGAACGAGTTCTCGCGCTTCCAGCCCTGCCCGTACGCGGAGTTGAAGGTGTCCACGTAGATGAGGCGCCCGTACCCGTCGGTCGGGTTGCCGTAGTTGGTGGAACCGAAGCCGTAGTACGGGTTGCCCTTGTACGTGTAGAGCCCGAAGAGGTTGTGGAACCGGCCGCTGTAGGCCCAGTCGAGCCAGATCTGGAGCTGGCCCGGGTCGCCGGTGAAGTGCGAAAGGCGGAGCTCCCACACGCGCTGGGAGGCCTTCCACGGCCGGACGCCGTAGTTCGGCAGCATCCGCTGCCAGCGCTGGAGCACCCAGTAGGAGCCGTTGCGGGCCTTCTTGGCGGCGACCACGAACGGGAGGCTCGGGCCGTCGTACGCGCGCGAGTAGTCCCTGAACGTCTTCCAGATCGGGCGTCCGAACTTGCCGTAGCCGCCCGAGTAGTCGAGCTTGAACTCGATCTGCTTCACGCTGCGGGTCGGCTTCGGACGGGCATTGACGGCGCCCCAGGCGAGGACCCGATGCCAGCCGCGGGAGTCGCGGTAGGTAATGAGCGCCATGTCGCCCTTGAGATTGGTCTTGAGGCTGACCCCGGTCGCGTTGCGCGCGAGGATGTAGGAGGCATCCGCCGTCGGCGCGAGAGCAAGCGCCGCGGCGGCCAACGCTGCAAGAGCGGCGAGCCGAACGACGAAACGGATGTCCCTGGCCGCAGTCACCTAGAACTGTTGTCGGCTCGAAGCGTGATGGACTTCAACCCCTACTTGGGGGACGGTGAGGTCCTCCATTCAGGGTAGCGGGCCTGCACCGTGGGAGCGACGATCGAGCTCTAGGCCTCCGCCGCCGGGGTCTGAGGCGCGTAGACAGGCTTGACGAAGCGGTCTACAGGATCGTCGATCCCGTCGCCGTGACCAGGTGCGTGGACGAGCTCGTGCCGGTCACACATACGCACGTACTCCGAGGGCGTCATCGGGACTCTCACCTCGCAGGAGTCCGCGCACTCACAGAGGAAGGCTCCTTCCTCTACGTCAAAGCCCCACAGCACGTTGCAAAGGCGGTCATTCGCCGTCCGGGAGACGGTCTGCTTGTGGCCGTAGGTCTCCACGACCTCTCCTTCCTGCCCCCCAGGCCAGATTGGCCGGATGGGGTCAAAGAGGTCGGCGAGCTTGTACACACATCTTAGCGCGCTCAGGAAGCGGGCCAATGCGGGCGAGAGGGCTCGAACCTCCAAGGGGTTCTCATTAGCGCGGGTTCCGACACGTTTGGGCGCGGATTGGCCACCGGGCCGCGGTGGGTTAGTGCAGTTCGGCCCTGAGCTGCGCCCCGACGAGGTTCACGCGCGCTCTGCCGCTGGACCAGACCGGCGACGCGTCACTACATCGCGCAATTAGGGCCCCGTGGGAAGGGCCTGAGGCCGTCGCTACCTTCGAGGCGATGGCGCGCCGGTGGAGATACGCCGCGCCTCTTTGGCGCTCGCTAGCTGCCCGGCCCGGGCCTGACGCTTGGCCGCCGCACGCCTCGCGCTGCGGGGGTGTTGGGGCAAGACAGACGGGGCCCGAGGGGAATGACCGAGAACGTCATTCGCCGGCGAGAGCCCTGCGGCCAGTCGCCCCTCCTCCTCGGTGTGGAAGAGGCGGAAGCTATGGATCATCCCCTCGTGAATCGTGAACACACCCCAGGAGGTCCATTCGCTCTCGAGCGGCGTACCGTGGGCTCGGGCGCTGAGGACCGAGCGGACGAGGACGAGGTTGGGCGAGCCTCCCGGCTCGTATGAGCGCTCCCTAAGGGTGAAGTCGGCCCAACGCTCGCGGGCGCGCTCGATGGCCGCGCGCACGGCCTCCGGACCGCCTGCGTACGTCTGGCCCGGCCCCGCCAAGACGCCGCTCACGATCACGCCCTCAGGATGGAAGAGAACCGATGCGGCCTCGATGTCGCCCGCGCCCCATGCCTCAGAGAAGCGGCGAGCGAGCTTTACGGCGACTGTTTCCAATAGTTACCTCAACAAGATGTTAGCGCTCCAATCGGGCGAGAATCCTTCGCCTTCGCCTTCTCCGGGGGAAGGCGGGACGGCCGCAATGCGGCTACCCTTGCTGGGTCGGGTGCGCCCCTTCGGCGCTTCCTGTTCCTCCGCCGCCCTAAGCCTTGGTGCTCGCGGCGACGAGCGGTCTCCGCTCCCGGCGGACCCGGTCATTCCACAGGAAGGGGTCGACATGCCTCCGTCCCTCGAACGCCTCGCGCGAAACCAAGCACTCTTTCGGGAAGTCAACGAGCGCATCGAACAGACCGTCGGGAACAACTCCAAGGTCGAGTTCGTCTGCGAGTGCAGCGACACCGAGTGCATCGAGACCGTCGAGCTTCGGATTTCCGACTACGAAGAGGTCCGCGCCAACCCGATCCGGTTCGTGATCAAGCCGGGCCACGAGATCGACGCGATCGAACGCGTGGTCTCCGAAAACGGTGGATTCGCGGTCGTTGAAAAGCACAAGGCCGAAGGGGACCTGATCGAGATGGACCCCCGCGCCGATGAGGCGAGCTAGGTGGCCCCAGGCGCAATCGACCCTGGGGAAGCGCTCGAATCCCTACGCTCCATGCGGGACTCCTGCCAGGCCAACCCGGACTGTCCCCGTGCCGTACTCGAAGCGGTCAACTCACTGATCGCCGACTACGAGAAAAAGGCGGCCTAGGCGGCTTCGAGGCACAGCCAGCTGACCGTGGAACTGGGGCCACGGCACCGAGGGTTGACACCCTCTTTTGTCCCCTATTGCGGCCGCCGCATCAGGGCCAGACGCTAAACGTGGGCGCCCGGCCCTGAGTCTTTGTGCCACGGTTTCAGGTCGAATCTCGGAGGGGAATTCTCCTCGTGCGAACCGCGAGCGGTCATGTTCGCCGCTCGCACTGGCCTTAGACCCGGGGTCTGGCATCCCCCTCTTGCCTCCAGGGTCGAGGCCCCGGTCAGGGCCGGGCGTGGGGTCACCGGCCCTGATCCCTTATCTGGAGCGCCGGTGCATCACCCCGCTGAGCCGCCCGCCACTGCACTTTCAACCGTTCGCGCCCGGCACTCGTCCACGGCGGGTTCCGCCCCAGCTTCCGCACCGGCAGAGGCGGAAAAGTGGCGGGGCGGCTGGTTTTGACCTCCTGCGCGTGGGAAGGGACGCACTGAGGGAGCCGGGCAACACCCCCCACTCCCCCCGGGGGAAGCATTGGGCTGGCGAGTCCTCTGCGGCGCCCGGCTTCCTCACCGCACCCTCGACTTCGGCTGCGGCGGCGGATTCGACACGGTCCGCCGGCTCGCCGGGTTTTAAACGAATCGCGGACAACGCGGCGGGCCGCGTTGATCTCGTCGCGGCGGTCGGCCCTCCACCGCCGAGTCGCCTCACGGTGGCAGGCGGACACCGCCCAAGACGCCGAGATTTGAAGAGTCCTCCTCAGACGGTCGATGCGGGCGAGAGGACTCGAACCTCCAAGGGCTTTCGCCCGACGGGACCTAAACCCGCCGCGTCTGCCAATTCCGCCACGCCCGCGCGTGTACCGAACGATAACCACCGGGTACAACTGACCCTGTGAGCGACGACGACCAGCTTCCCGACGGAGCGACTCGCCCGCAGCCGGAGCATGGGGAGCCGCGTCTCGCCGACCCGCGCCTTCGCGACCTCACCTTTCGCGACTGGAAGGCGATCCTCCTGCGGTCGGCCAAGCAGGCGAACGCGGACGCGATCACGGACGTCGCGGCGGCGCTCGCCTACTACGCGTTCCTGGCCATTCCGGCCGCGCTCCTGATCGCCGTCGGTGTCTTCAGCCGCACGGCCGGGCCCGACACGGTCGACTCGATGATTGACCGTCTCACCGGAGTCGTGCCGGCCGAGGCGATCCAGCTCATCGACGAGAGCCTCACGCGCGTGACCGAGAACGAGAGCGGCGGGCTCGTGCTGATCGTCCTCGGCCTTCTGCTCGCCCTGTGGACGACGACGGGCGCAATGAATGCGCTCATCCGGGGTCTCAACCGCGTCTACGGCCGCGCCGAGACGCGGAGCTTCGCCAAGCAACGGCTGACGGCGCTGGCGATGCTCCTGTGCCTGCTCCTGGCGTTCGCGCTCTCGTTCGGACTCCTCGTCATGGGGCCCGTGCTCTCGGAGTGGGTCGGTAGCGCGCTCGGCATCGAGGGCTTCCTCGGCTGGCTCTGGTGGACGGCGGAGTGGCCGATTCTCCTCCTGGGGCTTTTCTTCGTTTTCGCCGCAGTCCTCTACCTCGGCCCGAACGTCGCCCATCCGCGCTGGCAGTTCATGACCCCAGGCTCGGTCGTCGCAGTCGCCGTCTGGCTGGTCGCCTCCGGCCTCTTCGCGGTCTACGTGAGCCTGCTCGGGTCGTACAACAAGGCGTGGGGCTCCCTCGCAGCGGTGATCATCCTCCTCACCTGGCTCTGGCTCTCCGCGCTCGCGCTTCTTCTCGGCGCCGAGATCAACGCGGAGGCCGAGCGGACCCGCGAGCTCCGGCAGGGCCAGCCGGCCGAGGTGGAGCTCCAGGCGCCCGCGAAGGCCTGACGGCGCACCCCGCTACACTCGCACCCGGGCCCCGTAGCTCAGTGGATAGAGCGGCGGACTTCGAATCCGCGTGCGGAGGTTCGACTCCTCCCGGGGCCATCCCCTCAGCGGTCGCGCGTGATCGCGACTGGACTGTGGCCCGCGTAGGTCGAGAGGGCCTTGGCGTAGACGCCGGCAGACTCGCTCAGAGAGTGGGACGCTTTTCGAGACTTCGGATTCGCGCCGCGAGCTCGGCCATCATCGCCGTCGCGATCTGGGGCTCCTGGTTGAGGAGCCGGAGAAACGGGAGGCGCGGGAGCTTCATCACCTGGAGCTCGCCCTCGGCGGCGATCGTCGCAGAGCGCGGCTCACCGTCGATCAATCCCATTTCGCCGAAGTAGTCGCCGATCCCCAGTGTCCGGCGAGACTTCCCGAGCACCTTCGCGCCGCCGCCGAGGATCAGGTAGAAGGCGTTGGAGGGCTGGCCGATCTCGACGACGATGGCGCCAGGCGAGAACTCCTGGACTTGCGCCAGGGACGCAATCTTCCGCAGGCGACGCTTGCCGATGCGCGCGAAGAGCGGGAGGCCTGCGAGCACGCCTGCCCAGTCGCTCGCCGTCGGGCGAGCCGGCGAGCCGTCGAGCAGCTTCTGGAAGTCGAATGCGCGGCTCGCCATCGAAGGCACGACGCTACTCCACGAATCGCTCGGCTTCAACCGGCGCCGCATCGGCACCGACGGCGTCATCTTCGGCCCAATCAGTCTGCGCCTGGCACACGCGCCCGAGTTCGACCTCATGGCTCGTATCGCCGGCCTTCGCCTGCGCGAGAGAGGGCAGGCTGGCATTGCGAGCCGTACACCGCCCGCAGCCGGCGCCACGTCAGGGTCTACGAGCGAGCACGCCCATCTGACGAGGCCCGTCCCTAGAACTCGACGGCGCCGCCGGCGTTCCAGGCCGCCAGCTTCACGAGCGTCGCGCGATCGAGGACCTCGCCGGACAGGATGCAGGTGTGGCCGTCTCGGATGAAGACGGCGACGTCGCGCGGGCCGTCGCGGAGCAGGGCAATCACGACACCGCCCCTCCGCACGAGCTCGGCGTCCTCGGGAAGACCGAGCGCCCCGCCCGCGACGATCGTGTATCCGATGCGGTGGCCCATGTGCTCGTAGAAGACCGTTCGTGTCGCACGGCCGTCGATCACGTCGTCACGAGACCCGTGCGCCCGCCATCCGAACACGCCGGCCCAGTCGGGGAACGCAAGTCCCTCGAGGCCGCCGGCCAGTAGCGGCGAATCGGACTGGCGCGGAGGCGCCGCCCGTTCGGCCGGGAACATCCCCAGCCCCGCAGCACGCGCCACGTTCGGAGAGGTCGTCGGCTGTACGAGGACGATCGCCACGACGAGGACAGCGGCGGCGACCGCGGCGCTCGCCGCGCCAAGGCGCCAGGAGCGGCTACGCCCAGGCGCGCGAGACGCCCGAACGGCGGCCGGGAGCGCCAGGGAGCCGCCCGCCTCCTGCGGCAGCGGGCCGCCGCGCAGTGCGGCGGTCACACGCCGCTGACGCGCGAGGGCTCGGTCGAGATCGACGCTGCCGGCGAGGTGCGCCTCTGCACGCATGCGTCTTCGGCCGCTCAGGGCACCGTCGGCGAGCTTCACGACAAGCGCCTGCTGCCGCTTCGAGAGCGGGCGCTGGTCACTACCGGACTCGGCTCTCATCAACCCTCCAGTGCCTCGGCCACCTGTTCCCGGGCCCGGTACAGGCGGCTCATGATCGTTCCGGTCCTCGTCCGCAGCCGCCGTGCCGCCTCCGCGTACGAGAGGCCGACGATGTCCACGGCCACGATCGTCATGCGGAGCGGCTCGGAGAGCTCGGCGATCGCGTCGTAGGCGGCCTGCGACTCGAAGGCGACCTCGGGCTCGGCGCGGTGGTCCGAGACCCACTCGAGGTCCTCGGGGGGCGTCGGTTGCGTCCGCCTGCCTGCGGCCGTCCGCACGTGGGCCGTCCAGGCGTTGCGCAGGACGCGGAGCAGGTAGCCGATCTCGCGGTCGCGCCGCACGAAGCGCGGGCGCCGAAGGATGCGCTCGTAGGTCTCCTGGACGAGGTCCTCGGCGTCGGCGGCCGAGCCGGTCATCGCGTATGCGGCGCGGAACAAGCGGTCGCCGTGCTCTGCCAGGCGCTCCGGCTCGAGCTGCGCCTTGCCGTTTGCAGCGCTGGGCTCGGCGTCGTCGAACGCCGCCTCACGGCACGGCCGGGCCTCCTGGGTTACGACTCCCATCCCTCCTAACGAGTGTGTCGGGTACCCGGTTATTCCATCCCGGAACCTCATGGAATGCGACGCGCCGAGTCCACGTCTCCGTCCCAGAAGCAACCACGGAAGGAGATGCAATGAGGAACGCCCGCACGATCCTCGTCTGCGCGCTGCTCGCAGGCGCACTCGCCGCCGCATCGTCGTGTGGGGCGGCGACCGCCCAGCGCCCGGCCGAGCCCGCAGGGACGACCCCCACCGAGACGCGCGACCTGCTCCGGCAGGTGCGACGCGCGACGAGCGCCTACAAGGACGTCGAGGCGGCCGAGATCGCCGGGTACGCGCCCGCGAGCCCGTGCACGGAGGACCCCAAGTACGGAGGCATGGGGATCCACTACGAGAACCCCGCGCTCGTCGAGGACGGGGTTCTCGACCCGCTCCGCCCCGAGGTGCTCGTCTACCAACCCACGAAGCACGGGAAGCTGCGCCTCGGCGCAGTCGAGTACCTCCAGGTCGACGGAGACCAGGACCTCGCCACCGATCCCGACAGGCCGGAGATGTTCGACGTCCCGTTTGACGGGCCGATGCTCGGCCACAACCCGGCGATGCCGATCCACTACGACCTGCACGTCTGGCTGTACCGGCACAACCCTGCGGGGATCTTCGCCATGTGGAACCCGCGCGTGAGCTGCCCGGCTCCCTCGACCGCGTCCCGCGCCGCCGACTAGGCCGGCGTTTCCGTCAAGCCCCAGGGCGAGCACTCGTCCTGGGGCTTGGCGGCCTCGCGCGAGCCCGGCGAGACGCGTCCGCCCCGGCTACGGTTCTGTCCTGGTGACGGACGAGCACGCGCTCGACATCGCCGGGCACGAAATCGCAATCTCGAGCCCGGACAAGGTCTTCTTCGCGGAGCGCGGGGAGACGAAGCTCGACCTCGTTCGGTACTACCTCGCCGTCGCGGAGCCGTTCCTGCGCACGTCGGGCGGGCGGCCAACCCTGATGCAGCGCTTCCCGCACGGCGCGGAGGGCAGCTCGTTCTTCCAGAAGCGCGTTCCCAAGAACGCGCCGGAGTGGCTCGAGACGACCATCGTCAGCACGCCGAACGGGACGACCTCGCGCGCGCTCGTTCTAGCCGACATGGCGCACGTGGCCTGGGCGGTCAACCTCGCCTGCCTCGGCTTCCACGTCTGGCCGAGCCTCCACGACCACCAGGAGGTGACGGACGAGCTGCGTCTCGACCTCGACCCGCAGCCCGGCGTCGGCTTCGAGGAGGTGCGCGCCGCGGCGGCCGAGGTGCGGCAGCTGCTGGACGAGCTCGGGATCGCCGGCTATCCGAAGACCA
>DAITAN010000270.1:0-4064 GCA_036824235.1 Gaiellaceae bacterium
AGCCGGGACACGGAGTGCTTCTCCATGTACTCCGACATGTCCACCTGGATCATCGCGTCCTCGTCGCCGAAGAGGAACTCGGCAAGCGTGCGCGCGAGCTCGGTCTTCCCCACGCCCGAGGGGCCGAGGAAGATGAACGAGCCGGTCGGGCGCTTGGGATCCTTGATCCCCGCCCGCGCGCGGCGGATCGACTTGGACACGGCGACGATGGCCTGGTCCTGGCCGATGACGCGCTTGTGGAGCTCCTCCTCCATGCGGATGAGCTTTTGCGACTCGGCCTCAGTGAGCTTGAAGACAGGGATGCCCGTCCACATGGAGACGATGTCGGCGATCTCCTCCTCGCCGATCTCGGGCTGCTCGACCTCCTCGGAGCTGCGCCACTTCTCCTCCAGCTCGCGCTTCTTCTGCGTGAGCTTGCGCTCCTTGTCGCGGAGGTTCGCGGCCTTCTCGAACTCCTGGTCCTCGATTGCCTTCTCCTTCTCCTCGCGCACCTTCTCGATCTCGTCCTCGAGCTCGCGGTAGCGCGGCGGAGCGGTCATCGTCTTGATGCGCATCCGGGAGGCGGCCTCGTCGATGAGGTCGATCGCCTTGTCCGGCAGGTGCCGGTCCTGGATGTAGCGGTCGGCGAGGACCGCGGAAGCCCGAAGAGCCTCGTCGGTGATCGTGCAGCGATGGTGCGCCTCGTAGCGGTCGCGGAGGCCGCGCAGGATCTGGACGGTGTCGTCGACGGAAGGCTCGTCGACGCGGATCTGCTGGAAGCGCCGCTCGAGCGCCGCGTCGCGCTCCAGGTACTTGCGGTACTCGTCGAGCGTCGTCGCGCCGATCGTCTGGAGCTCGCCGCGCGCGAGGGCAGGCTTGAGGATCGAGGCTGCGTCGATCGCGCCCTCGGCCGCACCGGCGCCGACGAGGTTGTGGAGCTCGTCGATGAACAGAATGATGTCGCCGCGCTGGGTGATCTCCTTCATCACCTTCTTCAGGCGCTCCTCGAACTCACCGCGGTACTTCGAGCCTGCCACGAGAGCGGCGAGGTCGAGCGTGTAGATCTGCTTGTTCTTCAGGAGCTCGGGAACCTGGTTCGCCGAGATGCGCGCTGCGAGGCCCTCGACGACTGCGGTCTTGCCGACGCCGGGCTCGCCGATCAGCACAGGGTTGTTCTTCGTGCGGCGCGACAGGATCTGCATCACGCGCTCGATCTCGGTCTGGCGCCCGACGACTGGGTCGAGCTTGCCCTCGGCGGCGAGCTTGGTGAGGTTGCGGCCGAACTGGTCGAGGAGCTTGGAGCTCTTCGCCTTCTCGCCGGCCGCGGCGCCGCCGCCCTGCTGGCGCCGGCCGGGGCCGGAGAGCATGCGGATGATCTCGTTGCGAATCTTCTCGGCGTCCGCGTCGAAGTCGAGCAGGATGCGCGCCGCGACACCCTCGTTCTCGCGCACCAGGCCGAGCAGGATGTGCTCGGTGCCGATGTAGTTGTGACCCAGCGAGAGCGCCTCGCGCAGCGCGAGCTCGAGCACCTTCTTCGCGCGCGGCGTGAACGGGATCTGGCCGGTGGTCACCTCGTCGCCCTGGCCGACGATGCGCGCGACCTGGGCGCGGACCTCCTCGACGGTGATGTCGAGGCTTTCGAGCACGCGCGCTGCCAGGCCTTCCTCCTCGCGAAGGAGGCCGAGCAGGATGTGCTCGGTGCCGATGTAGTTGTGCTTCAGCGCTCTGGCCTCGTCCTGTGCAAGGACGACGACCTGGCGGGCCCTCTCGGTGAAGCGTTCGAACAAGCTTCAGCGTCCTTTCCGGTCGACAGCCGGACCTATGGTACCGAACCGGTCAGGACTCCCCGAGCGCGTCATGGGGTCCGTATCGGCTCTGCGACGAAGGCTTTTGAGGCTCAATTTCACTAGAGCCGAACGGTGCATAGGGGGTGCCTCCGTTGGGGGAGGCAGAAGTCCTGGAAACCGCCGATCTTTTGAGTATGGGAGGGAAGGTTCATGCGGCCGCCGCAGTTGCCCTAGCCGTTCTCGCACTCGCGCCTTCGGCGGGCGCCGTCATGGTCACGGAGCGGAACCCGGTCGAGCCGGGCGTCGTCGAGCGCATCAACTCGATCCGGGCGTCGCACGGCCTCCACAGGCTCACGGTCGCGAAGCGCCTCGTCGACGCGGCCAACCGCCACTCGCGGTCGATGGGCGCCTCGAGCTACTTCCGCCATGACCTCTATACGCCTCAGCGAGATCGGGCCTGGACGTCCTTCTCCACCTGGATCCGCTGGTACTGGCCCGGCCCCGGCTACTCGGGCTGGAGCGCCGGCGAGAACCTCGCTTGGGGCGCGCCCGACATCTCCGCCAGCCGGACGGTCACCAACTGGATGAACAGCCCCGGGCACCGGGCGAACATCCTCAACCCGCTGTGGCGCTACATCGGCGTCGCCGCGGTGCACGTCGACGAGCCCGCCGGGTACTACCGGTCGTGGGACGACGTGACGATCGTCGCGGCCGAGTTCGGCCAGCGCACCTGACGCCGGCCCGCAGCCTCGCTAGTCTCGCGGGGTGCCTCTCGAGGCGACGATCGTGCCCCGCCCGCCCTACTCGCTCGCGCTCTCGGCGCGGATGAGGAGCGACATGACGCGGCGCCTTCGGGACGGGGTCCTGACCGTCGCGCTGGAGGCCGAGTCGCGCCCAGCGCTCGCCCGCGTCCGCCAGCGGCCCGACGGGACGCTCGCGGTCTGGATCGACGGCGAGACGCCCGAGGCGGCGCTCGTCAAGCTCCGGTTCGTGCTCGCCGTCGACGACGACCACGAGCCGTTCCTCCGGCGCTTCGTCGACGACCCGCTCATCGGCAGGGCGGTGCGGCGGCTGCGCGGAATGCGGCCGCTGCGGACGGCGACGGTCACCCACGCGCTGCTCAAGGCCGTGTGCGGCCAGTTGATCCAGGCCCGCGCGGCACGAGACCTCGAGGCCAAGCTCCTGCGCAGGTCGGCGACGCCCTTCCACGACCTCTTCCTTCCTCCGACGCGCGCGACCTTCGGCCGGAGCTCCCCGTCCCTTCTCGCGCGTGAGGGGCTCGTGGCCCGCAAGGCCAACGCGCTCATCCGGCTCTCGCGCGAGTGGGACGTCGAGCGCCTGCACGGCGTCGACACGCAGGCGGCGGTCGCCCGCATCGAGCGGGAGCGGGGCCTGGGGCCCTGGTCGGCCGGTGTCGTCTGCCTCCAGGGGCTCGGCCGCTACGAGCACGGCCTCGTCGGCGACCTCGGGCTGATGAAGCTCTGCTCGGCCCTGCTCGGCCGGCGAGCGGAGACCGAGGACACACGAGAGCTGCTCCAGCCGTACGGCGAGTGGGCCGGCCTGGCGAGCGTCTACATGCTCGCCGGCGCCGCTTAGCCCACGGAGGGGGACGCCGCCCGAGCCGTCGGCAGCGCCCCCCGACCGTGACGACTCGCCCGACCCCAGCAAGACGGGCGAGCGCGTGGGCATCGTCGCGCGGTGAAGCGCGGAGCCCACGCTTCCTGCGAGCAGGGTCGCGCCGGCTCAGCCGACGCGGCGGCGATGTCGCACACCGCGGCCAGCACCACGGTTCGAGCGATTCCCCTCATTGCCTCCCCTTGCCGCAGGTCGTCTTCCCACGTAAGCGCCATGTACCCCTTTTGGGTACTGACCGAAGGGTTAGACCCGTCCAGGCCGAACGCCTCGGACGGCAAGTAACACTGTGTTACTTGGGGGCTACTCGGCCTGCGAGGAGGGCCGCACGATCGCGATGATCGTGAGCAGGAGAATCTTCACGTCGAGCCAGAGGGACCAGTTCTCGATGTAGTAGTTGTCCCACTCGACGCGATCCGACAGCGAGGTCTGGCCGCGAAGGCCGTGCACCTGCGCCCAGCCGGTGATGCCGGCCTTCACGCGATGCCGCTCGCCGTAGCGGTCGATCTGTTCGCTGAAAAGCTTGACGTACTCGGGACGCTCGGGGCGCGGCCCGACGAGGCTCATCTCGCCGCGCAGGACGTTCCAAAGCTGCGGAAGCTCGTCGATCGAGGTTCGCCGCAGGAAGGCGCCCACACGCGTGCGCCGGTCGTCGCCCTCGACACC
>DAITAN010000271.1:0-4062 GCA_036824235.1 Gaiellaceae bacterium
GAGGCGGCCGGCCGGGGTGCGGCTCGCGTACCACTCGAGCATCTCCTCACGGTCGGGGAAGTACGCGAGCGCGCCGGTCTCTACGAGCCCGGCCGACACGGCGTTGACGCGGATGTCCTGCGGGGCGAGCTCGACGGCGAGGTAGCGCACCAGCGTCTCGAGGGCCGCCTTCGAAGTCCCCACGAGCACGTAGTTGGCCATCACCCGCTGCGAGCCCAGGCTCGACATGGCCACGACCGAGCTGCCGGGCTTCATCTGCGGCGCCGCGTGCCGGACGAGCGTGAAGAGGGCTCGCGCATTGGCGTTCATCGTCCAGTCCCAGTGCTTTTCGTCCAGCTCGAGGGCGGGCCGGATGACGCCGGTCGCAGCGTTCGATATCAGGACGTCGAGCGGGCCCGCCTCCTCGACAAGGGCGGCTGCCTTTTCGGCGTCGCCGACGTTTCCGCGCAGGAGCAGCGCTTCGGCGCCTCGGCTGCGAATCTCTTCCGCGGTCTCCTCGGCCGCCGAGTCGGCGCGCAAGTAGCTGATCGCCACCTTCGCCGCGCCGAGGTCGGCGAGGCGCAGCGCGATCTCCCGTCCGATCCCGCGCGAGCCGCCCGTGACGAGGGCGGACTTGCCCTCGAAGACCGCCATCAGTCGGACGCGCGTCCGTGGCTGGGCAGCTCTTCCCAGCCCAGGCGGGTGGATGGCTCCTGCGGTCCCTCCTCAGCCTTGGAGGTCGCATAGGCGAGACGTTCGAGGAGCGCGACCTTCTCGTTCGCGTACTGCCTGACCGGATGATCCTCGGGGAGGTCGCGGACGAGCGCCCGCAGCCGCGCCCTGAGCTGCATGGCGAAGTGCGGCGTCGCGGGGCCGACGAGCTCGTCGACGTCGTCCTTTGTCGGCTCGACCCGGGTCTCGGCGGGCTCCTCGGGCGGGTGTTCTGGGGCCTCGGTCATGGCCGCCGACTCTACCGCGTGGAGCGGCTTCCGCGCGCGTCACGAGGTTAGCCTTGCGCTCCGTGCACCGCCTTCCTCCCGACGTCCTCCTGCTCGTCACCGTCCTCCTGTGGAGCTTCAACTTCACCGTCGTCAAGTACGCGCTGACGCACGGGTGGGAACCGCTGGCGTACTCGTCGGTGCGCTTCGCGATCGCGGCGGTGATCTTCTCGGCGTTCACCTACGCGCGCGAGGGCTCCCTGCGTGTCGAGCGCGCCGACTACCGCATCGTGATCGTCGCGGCCACGCTCGGGATCTGGCTCAACCAGCTCTCCTTCGCGTACTCGGTGCGGCTCACGACTGCCGCGACCGTGGCGCTCATGTTCGGGACGTTCCCGATCTTCGTCGCGCTCATCGCGCAGGCATTCGGGCTGGAGCGCCTGCACACGCGGCACTGGATCGCCACGATCACGTCGTTTTCGGGCGTCGCCCTCGTGGCGGCGGGGGCGTCGAGCGGCCTCTCCGGGGACCTGGGCGGCGTCCTCCTCGGCCTCGTCGCCTCGGTGACCTGGGCTGCCTACTCCGTGGCGATGGGCCCGCTCATGCGCCGCTACTCGCCGTACCGGATCAGCGCGTTCATGATCGTCATCGGCTCGATCCCGCTGGTCATCTCGTCGATCCCGCAGCTCGTGGAACAGGACTGGGCGGCGCTGAGCGGACTCGCCTGGGCGGCCTTCATCTACAGCCTCTTCTTCTCGCTCGTCTTCACGAACATCCTGTGGTTTACGGCCATCGACAGGGTCGGGGCGTCGCGCGCCTCGCTCTACGTCAACCTGCAGCCGTTCCTCGGCGCGTTCTTCGCGCTCGTCGTGCTCTCGGAGGAGATGAGCGGGCTGCAGTTCGCCGGCGGCTTCGTAATCGGCGCCGGGATCCTCCTGGCTCGGCAGGCCCGGACACCCGCGCCGTCGCCCGACTAGCATGCACGGCGTGAACCAGGACTTCATGCCCCTCGAGGGCTGGGATCACATCGAGCTGTGGGTCGGGAACGCGAAGCAGTGCGCCTACTACTACGAGCAGGCGTTCGGCTTCCAGCCGGTTGCCTACTCGGGCCCTGAGACCGGTGTGCGCGACCGTGCCTCGTACGTCCTCCAGCAGGGCGCGATCCGGCTCGTGGTCACGAGCGCGCTCCATCCCGATCACGAGATTGCGCGGCATGCCCACGTCCACGGCGACGGGGTGAAGGACGCTGCCTTTCGGGTCAAGGACGCCGGCGAGGCATACCGCCAGGCAGTCGAGGGCGGGGCCACGGGCGTGGCCGAGCCGAGCTGGGTCGAGGACGAGCACGGACGGGTCGAGCTCGCCTCCATCGCCACCTACGGGGAGACCCTCCACACGTTCGTCAACCGCGAGCAGTACGAAGGCGCCTACCTCCCGGGGTATCAGCCCATCGACGGCGGCAACGGGAACCCGCAGCTCGGCGTCGGCCTCGAGCTCGTGGATCACGTCGTCGGGAACGTCGAGCTCGGGCGGATGGAGCACTGGGTCGAGTTCTACGAGCGCAGCCTCGGGTTCGCCCAGCTCGTCCACTTCAGCGACGAGGCCATCTCGACCGAGTACTCGGCGCTCATGAGCAAGGTCATGACCGGGGGCGGGGGGCGCTTCAAGCTTCCGATCAACGAGCCGGCCGAAGGGAAGCGCAAGAGCCAGATCGAGGAGTACCTGGAGTCCTACGGCGGGCCGGGCGTGCAGCACATCGCCCTGGCCACGAATGACATCGTCAAGACGGTGGATGCTCTGCGCGAGCGCGGCGTCCGCTTCCTCCAGACGCCGGCGTCCTACTACGACGACGTCGAGGAGCGCGTTGGCGAGATCGGTGAGGACTGGTCGGACCTGAGCCGCCTGCGGATCCTGGCCGACCGGGACGACGAGGGCTACCTCCTGCAGATCTTCACGAACACCGTCCAGGATCGCCCGACCCTCTTCTTCGAGGTGATCGAGCGACACGGCGCCGTCGGCTTCGGAGAGGGGAACTTCAAGGCCCTTTTCGAGGCGATCGAGCGCGAGCAGGCGCTGCGAGGCAACCTCTAGGAGGGCTGTCTATATTGCGGCGGAGTACGAGCGAGGGCAGGTTTGGCGTCCCTGCGCCTTCTTCCCCGTTCGAGTATGCGGGAAGGGAGGTGTTTCCATGGCAACTGGCACCGTGAAGTGGTTCAACGACGCGAAGGGCTACGGCTTCATCGCGCCTGACGAGGGGTCGAAGGACCTCTTCGTCCACTTCTCCAACATTGCCGGAGACGGGTTCAAGACGCTCGTCGAGGGCGCGCGGGTCGAGTACGAGGCCCGCGAGGGCAACAAGGGCCCCGAGGCCGCCAACGTCATCCCGGTCGAGGGCTGATCGCTGCGCCTGTGCACATTCGAGGCGCGCGGTCGCCGCGCACCCGGGCGGGTCGAGGGGGATCGGGTCGTCGAGTACGGCGCCCCCTCACTCGCATCCTGGCTCGCGTCGGGCGGAGACGAGGTCGGCGAGCATCCGCTGGATGCCGTGCGGCTGGTCGCCCCGATCCCGCACCCGCCCTCCGTCCGCGACTTCTACGCGTTCGAGCGCCACGTGGCGAGCGCCCGCGCGCAGCGCGGCCTCGAGATGGCACCGGAGTGGTACCGGATCCCGGTCTTCTACTTCTCCAACCCGGCCGCGATGCGCGACCCCGACGACGAGATCGCCTTCCCGGCCGAGAGCTCGGCGTGGGACTACGAGCTCGAGGCAGCCGCGGTCATCGGCGCCGAGGGGAAGATCGCCGGGTTCACCGTGCTCAACGACTGGTCGGCGCGCGACCTGCAGAAGATGGAGATGTCGGTCGGGCTCGGCCCCGCGAAGGGCAAGGACTTCGCCACGAGCCTTGGCCCGGTGATCGTGACGCCGGACGAGCTCGGAGATCTCGCCCTGGAGATGGTCGCGCGCGTGAACAGCGAGGAGCGCTCGCGCGGCAACCTCGGCGACCTGCACTGGCCGTGGGAGGAGCTCGTCGCCCACGCGGCGCGCAACACGCGGCTCGTGCCGGGCGACGTCCTCGGGTCGGGCACGGTGGGGACGGGCTGCATCCTGGAGCACGGCGACGGCCGCTGGCTCCAGCCGGGCGACGAGGTC
>DAITAN010000272.1:0-4060 GCA_036824235.1 Gaiellaceae bacterium
CCGCTCGCGTACGAGCTCGTGAAGGAGCTCTATCCCGAGACCGGCAACGCCTACGCGATCGGCGTCACCGGGCCGCCCGGCGTGGGGAAGTCGAGCCTGATCAGCGCCCTCGTCAGACGCGTGCGCGGCGACGGGCGCAGTGTCGGCGTCATCTCGGTCGACCCGTCGAGCCCGTTCACCAAGGGAGCGCTCCTCGGCGACCGAATCAGGCTCGCCGACCACTTTCTCGACCCGGAGGTCTTCATCCGCTCCATGGGGACGCGGGGGCACCTCGGCGGCCTTGCGGAGGCGACGCTCCAGGCCGCCCTCCTGCTCGACGCCGCGGGCAAGGAGCTCGTCTTCCTCGAGACGGTCGGCGCCGGGCAGAGCGAGGTCGAGGTGATCACGATCGCCGACACCGTGCTGCTCGTGCTCATGCCCGGCTCGGGCGACTCGATCCAGGCGCTCAAGGCGGGGATCATGGAGATCCCCGACGTGATCGCCGTCAACAAGCGCGACCACCCGGCGGCGAAGACGATGGTGAACGAGGTGCGGTCGATCCTCGCCCTCGACACCGAGCGCGACTGGAAGCCGCCGATCGTTCTCACGGAGGCCGTGCAGGGCGAGGGCGTCGACGATCTCTGGGAGAAGATCGAGGAGCACCGCGCCCACCTGGAGCAGAGTGGCACGCTCGCGGAGCGTCGCGCCCGAAACCTGGCCGGCGAGGTCTTCGCGGTCGCGAGCGCCCGGGCCAAGACACGCCTGCAGGAAGCGGTTGCCGAGGACGAGGAGCTGCGCCGACTCCTAGGCGAGGTGCAGCGTCGCGAGCTGGACCCTCTGACCGCGGTGCGGGAGATCATGGAACGGGTATTCAAGGTGCGGGATGACGGGTCCGACGCTCGCTGACATGCAGGAGGCGCGGACGCGCCTCGAAGGCGTGGCGCGCGAGACGCCGATGCTCTCCTCGGAGACGCTCGGCCGTCTCGCCGGCCGCACGGTCTGGCTGAAGGCGGAGAACCTCCAGCGCACGGGCTCGTTCAAGATCCGCGGCGCCTACAACCGGATCTCGAAGCTGACGGACGCGGAGCGGGCCGCGGGTGTCGTCACCGCGAGCGCAGGCAACCACGGGCAGGCGGTCGCCTGGGCGGCGCGGGAGTCCGGTGTTCGCGCCACGGTTTTCATGCCCGAGGACGCGCCGACTGCGAAGATCGAGGCGACGAAGAGCTACGGCGCCGACGTCGTCCTCGCCGGGAGGAACTTCGACGATGCGGCCGACGCCGCGCAGGAGCGCGTCGAGGCGGGGGAGACGTTCGTGCACGCCTTCGAGGACCCGCTCGTGATCGCCGGCCAGGGAACGCTCGGCCTCGAGCTCGCCGAGCAGCTCGACCCGGAGGTGGAGAAACTCGTCGTGCCGATCGGAGGCGGCGGGCTCGCCTCGGGCATCGCCCTCGCGCTCGCCGAGCTGCGGCCCGAGCTGAAGATCGTGGGCGTCCAGCCGGCCGCCTGTGCGCCTTTCGCGGGCCACGAGCCGACGGGGAGCACGATTGCCGACGGCATCCACGTGAAGCAACCGGGCGAGCTGACCCGGAGCCTGCTCGACGGCAAGCTCGAGGACGTGGTCACGGTGACGGACGCGGAGATCGCCGGCGCGATCCTCCTCGTCAGCGAGCGCTGCAAGCTGACCGTCGAGGGTGCCGGGGCGGCCTCGGTGGCCGCCCTCCTCGCTGGGAAGGTCGACGGGGACGGCCCCGTTTGCGCGCTCCTCTCGGGCGGCAACATCGACGCCAGCATGCTTATCGAGGTCCTGCGTCACGGCCTCACGCGCGCCGGCCGCTACCTCGTCGTCCGCACCCGCGTCGACGACCGCCCGGGCAACCTCTCGGATCTCCTGGCGCTCGTCGCCGAGGGCCGAGCGAACGTCCTCGGCGTCGACCACCACCGCGAGGGCATGGAGCTCCCCGTCACGGGCACTGAGATCGAGCTCACCCTGGCGATGCGCGACGAGGAGCACTGCGACGAGCTCTTCGCCCGGCTGAACGCCGAGGGCTATCCGGTCGAGCGCGTCCGCTAGGAGCGCCGCGCGACCACGAGGAGGCGCGAGGCGCCGAGTCGCCGCTTACTCCTGCGCTCGGCCTCGAGGACGCGCTCCAGCCTGGCGAGCTCGCGCGCGAGGCGGATGAGTGGGTGATCGGCCATGCCCTCAGGACGGGCCGGCCGCGGATCGTCTTCCGTCGGCTAGGTGACGAGCTCGAGGCCCTCGTGGGCCAGCTCGATCGTCTCGATCGCGACCTCGTTCGCGCTGGCGTGCAGCTCGGGTGCCTCGATCTTCGCGATCCAGGCATTCCGCAGGAGCCAGCGCAGTACGGGGGTGCGCGAGTCGTCGAGGAGCGTGATGGCGACGTTCCGCCGCTGGACGCTTCCGTTCACGACCGTCTGCCACCAGTCCCAGAGGTCGCTGGACGTCGTGATGCCGCGGCTCAGCGTCACGTTCGGGTACTCGACCCGGCCGGGGAGCTTGCGGGAGGAGGAGACGGGGTCCGAGCCCTCGCGGTACTCGATCACCTCGACCTCGGCGGCGAGGCCCGTGACGCTCGTGAAAGCCGACGAGGCGATCCCGTCGATCTCGACCAGGAAGGAGAAGTTCTTGAACGGATCTCGTCTCGAGGCGGGGGGCACGGGTCAGTCTCCTCTCACGTAGGCGATCTCGCGGTAGATATCGAGGTCGTGGGTCATGACGCCCTTGTACTCCTTCTTCTCCGCGTCGCGGTAGGCGACCCGGGCGACGACGGTCTTCGCGCCGCGGCGGCTGAACCAGGACGCCGTCGAGTCGAGCAGCGTCCTGATCTCCTTGCCCGGCGCGAGGAAGGGGATGTTGGCGAAGAGCGGCAGCGCGGCGACGTCCTTCGTCCCGCCGAGCCCGACGAGCTTGCGGTTGAAGGTCGTCTTCACGTCGAGCGCCGGGCGGTCGCCGATGTTCGAGACGGCGAGGTAGAGGAGCCCGTCCGCGAAGACGACGTCCACGATCACCTCGGGCCTACCGGTGCCGGTCACGCGCGGAAGCCTACTCCCCGACCAGCTCGCGCAGGCGCTCGGCGTAGAGCGGCGCGGTCGGCTCATCCTCGTGACGGAAGAAGCCGTAGACGTCCGTGTCGGCGGCCAGGAGAGGCCGGACGATCTCGGCGAGCCCGGCCAGCGCGGCCTCGCCGTACGGCGGCTCGCGGAAGCGCAGATAGCGGAATGAGGCGGGGCCTTCGAGCGCGTCAACCCGGGCCACGCCGCGCTCGTCGAGGAGGGCGGTCACCTCGGGGGCGTCCCAGGAGTCGTGGCGGAAGTCCATCGCCACCGGCACGCCGGGCTCGAGCGAGTCGAGGAACAGGCGCAGGAAGCCGTCGTCGCGGGCCTGGGGCACCTTCACGCGCAGCGGCCCGAGCCGCTCGCCGAGCCGCAGCGCCATACGGCAGAAGGCGTCCACGCCCTCGACGCGCCCGAACGAAGTCAGCCGCCGGCTCATCGTCACGGCGAAGCGGAAGCCCTCAGGCACCTGGGCGGCCCAGCGGTCGAACTGATCCTCCTCGGGCACGCGGTAGAACGTGTTGTTGAGCTCGACGGTGTTGACCCGCTCCGCGTAGTGGGAGAGGAACGTGTCCGGCTTCGCGTCCGCCGGGTAGAAGCCGCCCTTCCAGGATGGGTAGGAAAACCCCGAGGCGCCGGCGTAGAGCCTGCCGCTCACGCCGCCAGTATGCGCACGTCGCCGCCGCCCAGGAACCGTGTAAGCCGGCGGCCCTCGGCCTCCACGGAGGCTGCGTCCTTCTTGGACAGGCGCCGAGTCGGCTTCACGACGACGTCGCCGTCCTGCACCCGCCAAGCTGCCCGGAGGAAGCCACCGATCAGAACCAGGCGGAAGAAGCGGTCGTCCCCGAAGCCGAGCTTCGCCTTGTCCGCCGGGTCGCCGATCCGTGATCGGTCGGCGTGGGACAGGAACACGTTGTCGTACTCCGCCAGGAAGCGGATTGGCGCAGGCGTGTCGGGATCGGCAAACGGCGCGTCCGGCACGTCGAAGAGCTCGACGCCGTTCTCGTCC
>DAITAN010000273.1:0-4046 GCA_036824235.1 Gaiellaceae bacterium
GTCTCATTCGCCGCGCGCTCATCGCCGGCGTCAACTCCACGGGCGTGCACGCGGCCGACCTCCAGGTCATGCCGGCGGCCGTCAACCGCCACTTCCTGAAGACGGAGGGCTTCGACGCAGGCATCCACGTCCAGCCGAGCCCGTCCGACCCGGAGATCGTGCAGGTCCGGATCTTCGAGCCGCCGGGGACGCCCGCGTCGCCGGCGCTCATCAAGGAGATCGAGAAGCACTACTCGCGCCAGGAGTTCCGGCGCGCCGCCTGGAACGAGGTGGGGGAGATCACCTACTCCGCCCGCACGGCCGAGACGTACGTGCAGGACCTGATGGCAGCGCTCGACGTGGAGGCGATTCGCGCGCGGGGCTTTCGCATCGTCGTCGACTACGCGTTCTCAGCGGCGTCGCTCGTCCTCCCGCAGGTGCTCGGCGGCCTCGACGTCGAAGCGGTCGCCTCGCACGCCTACGTCAGCGAGCGCCGCCAGTCGACCGAGCGCGCGACCCTGGCCGAGTCACTGGGGCAGACGAAGCGCCTCGTCCAAGCGGTCGGCGCCGACCTCGGCGCGGTGCTCGACCCCGCCGCCGAGCGCATCTTCCTCGTCGACGACCAGGCCCGCGAGGTTCCGGTCGAGCAGGAGCTGCTCCTCTTCCTGCGCCTGCTCGCCTCCGACGGCAAGCAGGGCCGCCTCGCGTTCCCGACCACGGTGACGAGCCTGGTCGAGGACCTCGTCAAGGGCACAGACCTCGAGGTGCTGCGCACCCCGGCCTCGCTCTCGGCGCTCACGATGGCCGCCGCAGGCGACGGCGTCATCTTCGCGGGCTCCGTAGGCGGGGGCTTCGTCTTCCCCGACTTCGTGCCGGCCTACGACGCCATGGCGAGCCTCTGCAAGCTCCTCGAGCTTCTTGCGCCCGTCCGTAGACCTCTTTCCGAGATCGTCGGCGATCTGCCCGAGTCTACGGTCGTCCACCGGCAGGTGCGGTGCCCCTGGGCCCGCAAGGGCGCGGTGATGCGCATCCTCACGGAGCGTACGAAGGGCAAGAAGGTCGACGTCAGCGACGGGATCAAGGTCTTCGACGAGCGCGGCTGGGCCCAGGTGCTCCCGGACCCCGACGACCCAGTCGTGCACGTCTACGCCGAGGGCAAGACCCCGGAGGACGGCGCCGCCCTCGAGGCCGAGTTCTTGGGGCTGGTCGAGGAGATCGTGGCCCGGGAGGACGAGGCCGAAGAGGTCTAGGGGCGCAAATCCGCCTGGAAATGCTGCTTCAGGCCTCAACCCTCAAGTCGAGGTTTACGGATGGGCGCCGGGATGGTTTACTGTAGGTCGCCCGTCGTCCCCGATCCTGGAGCGCTGCGTGGAAGCCCTGCCTGATCTTGCAACTCTGTCCGACCAGGAACTGCGCGATCTGATTCGCGAGCTTATGCACGAGGAGCACGAAGTCTCCTACCGGCGCCGGATCCTGCACGGGAAGATCGACATCCTGCGCGCCGAGCTCCAGTCCCGCCTCCAGAAGCAGGTGGGGGAGGGGGAGAGCCCGCTCAAGGACATCGACGTCGACCGCCTGGCCGAGATCCTCGCCTCGAAGGCACCGCCCCCGACGGACGAGGAGCTGGACGCCGGAAAGCAGTGACGTACGTCCATTGCCCGGAGTGCGGCTTCCAGAACCCCGAGGCCGCCAACTACTGCTCGAAATGCGGGGCCCTGCTCATCCATGACGAGCCCGGCGCGCACACGACGATGACCTTCACGCCCGAGGAGACGGCCGAGGACGACTCCCTCTCGCTCGCCGACCTTCGCATCGAGGGGCCAGCGCTCGTCGTCCGAGCGGGCGGCGGCAGGGCGGGGGAGACGTTCGCGCTCGAGCAGGACCGCACGTCGCTCGGGCGCGCACCCGAGTGCGAGGTCTTTCTCGACGACGTCACCGTGTCGCGGCGCCACGCCGTCGTGACCCGCGACGCCGAGGGCTTCACCCTCCACGACGAGGGCAGCCTGAACGGGACGTACGTGAACCGCCGACGGGTCGAGAGCGCCAAGCTCGAGGACGGCGACGAGGTGCAGATCGGCAAGTACAAGCTGACGTTCCTGGAGAGCTGACGTGGCGACGGCGCCGATCGACATCGGGCGCGACCGTCCCCTGACGATCGGGGCGGTCTGCAGCCGCCTGCAGAACGAGTTTCCCGACATCTCTATCTCCAAGATTCGCTACCTCGAGGACCAGGGGCTCCTCGCGCCACGGAGAACGCAGGGCGGTTACCGCCTCTTCACCGAAGAGGACGTCGAGCGCCTGCAAACGATCCTGCGGCTCCAGCGCGACGAGTTCCTGCCGCTCAGGGTGATCCGCCAGGAGCTCGCCGCCGGCGTCCCGCGCAACCGCGAGAAGACGCGCTCGGCGGGCCTGCAGGTCGCCGAGGACGAGGTCGACTTCGCCACGCTCTGCGAGCGCGCCGGCGTGGACGGCTCCTTCGTGCGTGAGCTGGAGGAGTACGGCCTGGTGGAGCCGCGCACGATCGACGGGGAGAAGCGCTTCCCGGAGCGCGACGTGGATGTCGCCGCTGCCTGCGCCCGCCTCGCCCGCTACGGCGTCGCCCCGCGCAACCTCGCCACCTTCCGCCGCTGGGCGGACAACGAGGCCGACCTGCTCGAGCGGATCGTCGCCCCGGAGCTGCGCTCGGCGAACCCGGAGAAGCGCCACGCGGGCCTCGAGAACCTCGAAACGCTCGCCGCGCTCTCGCAGGAGCTCTCGAATCTCCTCTTCTGGCGGGCGCTGCGCGGTATCGTGCCGCGGTCGTGACCGTCGCATGCCTCCGGCCTGCTCCCGCGGGTGAAACCATGTCTCCCCGGCGTGCCCCCTTCCTTGATGCAGTGAAGGAACCTCCCGGTTCCCTCACACACCCTCCACACCGTCACGGGCCGGTCGTCTCGTGACCGTCGACCTCTCTTCGAAGATCCGGGACATCCCGGACTTCCCCAAGCGCGGCATCGTCTTCAAGGACATCATGCCGCTGCTCGCCGACGCCGAGGCCCTACACGAGACCGTGGAGCGCCTGGGCGAGTTCGCCGAACCGCGCACGCCCGATGTCGTGCTCGGCGCCGAGGCGCGGGGCTTCATCCTCGGTGCGGCGCTCGCCTACCGGCTCGGGTGCGGCTTCGTGCCCGCGCGCAAGCCGGGCAAGCTGCCGTGGCGGACGATCAGCGCCAAATACGCTCTCGAGTACGGCTTCGACGCCCTCGAGCTTCACGCCGACGCGATCAAACAGGGCTCGAAGGTGCTGATCCATGACGACCTCCTGGCCACCGGAGGCACTGCGCGGGCCAAGATCGACCTCGTCGAGCAGCTCGGCGGCACCGTCGTCGGGCTCGCATTCGTGATCGAGCTCGAGTTCCTGAACGGCCGCGAGAAACTCGGCGGCTACGACGTCTGCTCGCTCATCCAGTACTCGGACTAGACGAAGGGTACGGGGGATCGTCCTCCGTGCCGATACATAATCCAGAGTCCGAATGTATGACCAGCTCACCGGCCGCTACACCTTCGCGTGTCCGGCGCGAGGCGAGGTCAGAGTCCCGCTCTCGCGCTTCCGCGTCCTCGAGCGCCTGCTCGGGGCAGAGAGGCCGGCCGTCTTCAAGGTCACCTTCGCGTGCGATTGCGGCGCCGAGCACGACGGGCTCGTCACGCACGAGGAGCTGGACTGGGCGCCGCTTGCCGGCTCCGACACGCCGTTCCTCAACCTGATGACCGCAAGGCTCGAGTCGGCCGCGCTCGAGCTGCTGGACCTCGCGGCGCGGCGGATCAAAGCGGGCCAGTGGCCGTGGAGCTTCTTCTGCTACCCGGAGGAGCGCCCGCGTCCGGTCACCCCGTCGGCCTTCCGCGTGCTCGGGGGCGGGGAGGAGGAGCTCGGGGTCGCGGTCGAGTGTCCGCTCTGCGCGCATACCTCCGTGAACGTCGTCAGCCGCGACCACGTCGACGTGCCCTTCTACAACGACCGCCAGGTCGGCGTCGTGGAGCACGTCTTCGGCCGGGATCGCGAGCTCGCGGTCGCGGCCTTCCGGGACGAG
>DAITAN010000017.1:0-15048 GCA_036824235.1 Gaiellaceae bacterium
TAGGGCGCCGGTTCGCCCGCCTCGTCACCCGCGTCGTCGTCGCGCGGCCGGGACTGTGGCGGTTCTTCCGCCGTCCGCTCCGCGCGGAGTTCGAGCGGCTGGCGCCCGTCTGGGACGGCATCGTCGAGCCGGAAAGGCTGGCGCCCCTAGCGGTCGCGTTCGACCGGCTCGAACGCGCCCCGGCGAGCGTCCTCGATCTGGGCACGGGCTCTGGCAAGGCGGCGCGCCTGGTGGCCGAGCGCTTCCCCGATGCCGAGGTCGTGGGCGTCGATCTCGCTCCCGGGATGATCGAACAGGCCCGCGCCTTACTTCCTCCCGAGCTCGACGGCCGAGTGCGCTTCGACGTCGCCGACGCCTCGGAGCTGCCTTTCGAGGACGGCGCGTTCGACCTCGTCGTCCTTCTCAACATGATCCCGTTCTTCGACGAGCTGGCTCGCGTCGTGGCGCCCGACGGAACGGCCGTCTTCGCCGCCGTCTCGGGACCGAGCACCCCGATCTGGACGCCGCCGGAGACCCTCCGTGCCCGTCTCGAGCCGCGCGGCTTCGATCGCTTCGACGAACTGGCGGTCGGGGCGGGCACCGCGTTCCTGGCACATCGGTCGAACCCCAGTTAGGATCGGTCAAACGGCGTTCGCGGCACGGTTGCACCGGCCCGGACGTCGTTTTTTGTGCCGTCGTTGCGACGCGTTAGGCTCGCGCGGTCAGTCAGTTAAACGGCAGGAAAGGGAGGAGTGAGGATGGCCTCGATGGCACAGGGCGCGCGGCGCCCGACCTTCGACGCGTACTTCCGCTTCGCAGAGAACGGAACGACGTTCTGGCGCGACACCCTCGCGGGTGCCACCACCTTCATCGTCATGTCGTACATCATCTTCCTGAACCCGGCGATTCTCAGCTTCGCCGGCGTTCCCGGGCTGGAAGAGCAGGGCCTTCCCTTCAACGGCGTCCTCGCCTCGACGTGCCTGGTGGCGGGAGTCATGACGATCATCATGGGGCTCGTCACGAACCGGGCGTTCGCGATTGCGCCTGGGCTCGGGCTGAACGCGGTCGTCGCGTTCACGCTCGTCGCGACCGAGGGCCTGGGCTTCCCGGAGGCGATGGGCATCGTCGTGATGGAGGGCGCGCTCGTGACACTCCTCGTCATTCTCGGGATGCGGGAGAAGGTCATGCGGGCGATCCCGCTCGAGCTGAAGAAGGCGATCGCCATCGGCATCGGCCTCTTCATTGCCTTCATCGGGCTCGACAACGCGGGCCTGATCGTGAGCCAGGAGGGCTCGCCGCCGGTCGCCCTCGCCGACCTCACGACCTGGCCGACTTTCGTCGCGATCTTCGGCCTTGTCCTCGCGATCGTGCTGCGGGCGATCCGCTTCCGTGGGGACCTCCTCGTCGCCATCGTCGTGACGACGATCTTCGCCACGATCGTGAACAAGGCCACCGATTACGCCGCGTATCCCGACTCGAGCTTCGCGCGTTGGCCGAGCGACATCGCGGAGAGCCCGAACTTCGGCCTCCTCGGCGAGTTCAGCTTCGACTCGTTCGCGACGGCCGGGATCGTGACCACCCTCGCGTTCGTCTTCGCACTTTTTCTCGCCGACTTCTTCGACACGATGGGCACGCTCGTCGGCGTCGGGAAGCAAGCGGGCTACCTGGACGAGAAGGGCGAGCTTCCCGGGATCCGCAAGCCGCTCCTCGTCGACTCGGTCGCCGCCGTGGCGGGCGGCGCGGCGTCGGCGTCCTCGGCGACGACCTACATCGAGTCGGGCGCCGGAGTCGGAGTCGGCGGGCGGACCGGCTGGGTGAGCGTCGTCACCGGGCTCCTGTTCTTCCCGTTCATGTTCTTCGCGCCGCTGATCGGGATGGTTCCGCCGCAGGCGACGGGCGTCATCCTCGTGATCGTGGGCTGGCTCATGGTGACGGCCCTCGTCGACGTCGAGGCGGAGGCCGAGCCGGGCGGAGGCGAGCGCAGGGTGCCGGGGATCGACTTCCACAACTTCGCCCTGGGCTTCTCGGCGCTGCTTGCGATCATCATCATGCCGTTCACGTTCTCGATCACGAACGGGATCGGCTTCGGGTTCATCTCGTACGTCGTCATCCGCGTCGCGCAGGGCGACGCGCGCAAAGTGCACCCGCTCATGTACGCCGCGGCCGGCGCGTTCACCCTCTACTTCCTCATTCCGCTGCTCCACGACAACTTGAGCTGGATCTAGACAAATTCAGCCGGGCCCGGTGCGGGAAACTGCGCCGGGCTTCCTCATGCCTCCGACGACCCCCACACCTACGTCAGGCCCGGCGCTGTCAGCGTGGGGGTATCTCCGCCTGGTCCTGCTGGGCGCGCTCATAGGGGTCCCGGCCGCGCTGGTCGCGGCGGGCTTCCTCGGGCTCGTGCACTACATCGAGCATTGGCTGTGGGAGGACCTTCCCGATGCGCTCGGCTACTCGTCTCCGCCCTGGTACCTCGTCCTCTTTCTGCCGGCCGTCGGCGCGGCGGGGGTCCTGGCCGCCCGGACGCTGCTGCCGGGGGACGGCGGTCATCGGCCGCTCGAGGGGATCGGGGCCGGCCCGCCTATGCCCCTCGCCTACGCGCCGGGGATCGCCTTGGCTGCGCTCGCGACCCTCGCCTTCGGCGGCGTCCTTGGGCCCGAGGCGCCGCTGATCGCGCTCGGCGGCGCGGTCGGCATCGCCGTTCAGGCCTTCGTGCGGCTGGATGCACGGGAGAACGCGGTCCTCTCGACTGCCGGATCCTTCTCGGCCATCTCCGCGCTCTTCGGCGGGCCGATCGTGGCCGGAGTGCTCATGATGGAGGGGGCCGTCGGGCTGGGTGCATCCCTTGCCGCGGTCCTTCTGCCCGGATTCGTCGCCGCGGCCGTCGGCTACGTGATCATCGTCGGGCTCGGCGACTGGGGCGGGCTCGACGTCCCGGGCCTCGCGGTGCCGGACCTACCTCCCTACGAAGGCACTCATGTGCGCGACCTTCTCCTCGCGGTGGTCGTGGGCGTCGTTACGGCGATCATCTTCGCGGCCATCCGGGTGCTTGCGAGCCGGGTCGACGTCACCGGAGGCACGCGCTTCGGGCTACCCGTGCTGCTTCTCGGGGGAGGCTTGACCGTCGGCGCCCTCGCACTGATTGCCGACGGGCTCGGCGCGAGCTCGCAGGACGTGCTCTTCTCGGGCCAGGCCTCCGTGCCGGCCCTCGTGACGGAGCACTCGACCAGGATCATCGTCATCCTTCTTGTCGCCAAGGCGCTCGCCTATGCGGTGTGTCTCGGCTGCGGCTTTCGCGGTGGGCCCATTTTCCCCGCCATCTTCCTCGGTATCGGATTGGCGACCCTCGCGGTCGTCTGGTTCGACGTCTCCCCGACGTGGGCGATCGTCGTAGGCGGTGCCGCAGGAACGGCGGCCGGGACGCGGATGGTGCTCACATCGATGCTCTTCGGAGGACTGCTCGCAGGCACCGCGGGTTTGGACGCGATCCCCGCAGGCGTCCTGGCCGCGGCAGCCGCGTGGATAGTGGTCACGGCTCTGGAGCGACGAGCCGGCGTGTTGCAAGCGACGGCGCCTCAGGCGTCGTGACCCCGGCACCGCGGTCGCGCGCGCAGCGTAAGGCGGACACGCTTGCGCTGCTGCGCACGGAGGTCGACTGCTGGGTGGCGAGCGCGGACAAGGTGGGGAACGCCCATCTCGTCCCGCTCTCCTTCTACTGGGACGGTGCGGCGCTCGTGCTCGCGACGCCGCGCTCTTCTCCCACCGGGACGAACCTCTTGCGTGCCGGCATCGCACGCGTCGGGGTGGGTCCGACGCGCGATGTCGTGCTCGTCGACGGTCGTGTGACGGAAAGCGTCGACGACGCGACCGCCGATGCGCACACGGAGCACTCTGGCTTCGACGCGCGCGCCGAGCCCGGCGTCTACGTGTACCTGCGCGTGACGCCGACCGAGATCCGCGCGTGGCGTGAGGCGAACGAGCTGTCCGGGCGGCTGCTCATGCGAAACGGGGTGTGGTTACCGCTCGATGCGTGAGCCGCCGAAGTGCTTAGGCGGGCTCACCTTCCGCCGTGCTCGTAGCGTTCCTGCTCCTCGACGGTCCGCTCGGCCGCCGGGAAGGCGTCGAGGCGGTCGTCCGGGATCGGCTCGCCGCTCTCGATAGACAGCCCGTACGTACCCTGCTCGAGCCGCGCCTCCGCCCGCTCGACAGCGCTGAGCGCCTCGCGCAGGTCGTCGCTCATGCCCTCGTCCAGCTCGTCGGCGTAAAGCTCTGACGCCCTGTCCGCGGGCTCGTCCTGATCGGCAAGCTCGCCGCCATCCGCTGGCCTACGCCTTGCGAGCGCGCTTTCGATGCGCCTCCGCTCTTCGGCCAACAGCTGCCTCGCGCGCTCGGGGTCCACGACGCGATGGTAACTGTCTCGCCCGTTTGCGAGCGTGAAGGAGGGTCAGCGGCCGCCCGGTGGCGCCGAGTGGCGCCCAGCTCCGAGTGGCGAGGGCCGGAATCGAACCGGCGACACCACGGTTTTCAGCCGTGTGCTCTACCAACTGAGCTACCTCGCCGCGGCAACGAAGTGTAGCCTCACGGGCCGTGAACGACCGGAACGACAGCAAGGTCGCCATCATCGGTGCGGCGCTGGATCTCGGGGCGGGAAGGCGCGGCGTCGACATGGGCCCGTCGGCGATCCGCTACGCGGACCTCGATGACCGCCTCGGTGATCTCGGGATCGGCTGCGCCGATTGGGGGAACGTGCCCACGGCCGTCGCAGAGGCGACCGCGAGCGGCGATCCCAAGGCCCGCTTCCTCACCGAGATCAAGGAAACGTGCGAGCGCATCGCTCGCGCCGTGGCGCGCGCCGTCGGCGAGGGGCGGACGCCTATCGTCCTAGGCGGAGACCACTCCATCGCGCTGGGGACGCTCGGCGGGATGGCCTCGGCGCACGGTGTCGGCGGCGCGATCTGGTTCGATGCGCACGGCGACCTGAACACACCGGCGACGACGCCGAGCGGAAATGTGCATGGCATGCCGCTGGGCGCCGCGCTCGGGCGCGACACGGAAGCTTTCGCCAGCGACGCCTGGCCGCTTCCCGCGCTCGATCCCGCTCATGTCGTCCTCGTCGGCGTACGTTCTCTGGACGAGGCCGAGCGCGCCTACGTGCGGGAGAGCGGGATCGGCGTCTACACGATGAGCGAGATCGACCGGAGAGGCATCGAGCCCGTCGTCCGCGAGGCCCTGGAGCGGGTCGAGGGCGCCTCGTTCGTCCACATCTCGGTCGACATGGACGTCGTCGACCCCGACGTGGCCCCCGGAGTGGGGACGCCGGTCCGCGGCGGCCTCTCCTACCGGGAGGCCCATCTGGCGATGGAGCTCGTCGCCGAGTCGGGCCTGCTCGGCTCGCTCGAGATCGTCGAGGTCAACCCGATCCTCGACCGCGGGAACGAGACGGCCGCCCTGGCCGTCGAGCTGGTCGCGAGCGCGTTCGGGGCGCGGATCCTCTAGCCGAGGAACGCCGTGATGGCCGCGGACGTCTCCTCGTAGGCGTCCCAGAGGACGACGTGCCCGCCCGGGACGACGGCCACCTGGAGCAGGTCGCCTAGCGCCCCGCCGTAGTGGTGGAGCTCGGCGGCACTGACGAGCTTGCCGTGGTCGGCGACCACGAGGAGCGTGGGCACCCGCAGCGCGTCCCAGGGCGGCGGGAAGATCGCCATCTCCTGGTAGGCGGCCGCGACGACCTCCTTCGAGTAGCGGTAGAACCAGCCGCCGCCTGGCTGCTCGACGAGGTGCTCGCGCATCTCCTCTTCGAGGAGCTCGCGCGGCGTGCGCTCCTGGCCGGCCGCGCGGGCCTCCAGCGCCTCCTCGACCGAGGCGAAAGGCGTCTTGGACAGCTCGTATCGCGCAGCGCTGTCCGCTTCGTCCGGCGGGACCCACAGCGCAGGGTCGAGCAGCACCGCCCGCTCGACGAGCTCCGGCCGGCGTGCCGTCACCTCGACGGTCAGGCGCCCGCCGAAGCTGTGCCCGATCCAGGTCGCGGGCTCCGTGACGGTCTCGAGCACGTCCTCGACGTGCTGGCCGATCGTCCACGGCTCGTCCCACCCGGAGCGGCCGTGGCCTCGCAGATCGAGCGCGCGGACGTGAAAGCGGTCCGCGAGGTGGTCTTCCACGAGCCGCCGGAAGCGCCTCCCGTGTCCGGAGACGCCGTGAAGGCAGACGAGCGGCGGGGCGTCCGGGGAGCCCCAATCGTGGACGTTGAGGATCAGGGCAGCTGTCCCTCGAGCGCGTCCACGAGCGGCGGCAGCGTCTCGCGCCAGTCGCCGACGATGCCGACGTCGGCGTGCTCGAAGATGGGCGCGCGCTCGTTCGCGTTCAGGCCGACGATGACGCCGGCGCGCACGGATCCCATCATGTGCTCGAACGCGCCGCGGACGCCGACCTCGATCATGAGCCGGGGTGCAATCGCTCGGCCGGTGAGCCCGATCTGGCGGTTCTTCGGCAGCCAGCCCGCGTCGGTCACGTCGCGGCTGCCGCCGACCTGCGCTCCGAGCCGGCGGGCGAGCTCCTCGATCTCGGGCACGGCCTCCGGGCTGCCCACGCCCTTGCCGACGCAGAGGACGATCCGCGCGGAGTCCAGCTCGTAGCCGGCGGTGTCCGGCCGGTGCTCGCTCGTGACGAGACGGGTGCGCGGCTCCGCCAGGTCGCCTGCCGGCAACTCGACGATCTCCGCCTCGGCGTCGTCGCGCGGTTCCACCGGCGCGAACATCCCGGGTCGTACGGTCGCGAGCTGGGGCGTGGTCGCGCCCATGATCACCGAGACGATGTTGCCGCCGTACGCGGGCTTGTACTGGATCAGGCGCCCGCCCTTGTCGATGGCGAGGTCGACGCAGTCGCCCGTCATGCCGAGCTCGAGCTCACCGGCGACCCGGGGCCCGTAGTCGCGGCCCGTGATCGTCGACGGGATGAGGAGCGCGTGCGGGCGCTCCGACTCGACGACCCTGCGCAGCGCCGAGAAATACGGGTCGGGGTGGTACTCGGCCAGACGCTCGTCGTCCACGACGACGACTCGCTCTGCCCCGTAGCGAACGGCCTCGCGCGTGACGCCGGCCAGGTCGTGGCCGATGAGGAGGGCGACGTTGAGCCCGCCGAGCTTGCCCGCCAGCTCACGGCCCTTGCCGAGCAGCTCGAGCGAGACCCGGCGTGGGGCGCCGTCGACAACCTCGACGACCGTCCAGCAGTCGTAGCTCTCGCCCGGCTTGGTCCCGAGACGCTCCGGCTTCTCCCAGGACGAGGCCGGCACGTCCTCCGCCTCCTCGAGAAGCTGGACGATGCGCTCGGCGGCCGCTTCGGGCGAACCGGCGATCTCGCCCCGGCGTTCGGGCGTCGCGTCCTTCACGGCCAGGACTCTGGTGGGCGATCCGGTCTGGCCGAAACGCTTGTCGTACTCCTCGACCTGCTCCACGAGGTCTGCGGCCGTCCAGACCGCGATCCGGCCTTCGCTCGACGTCGCCTCCACGTCCCTGCGCGCCGGCCAGATCCCCTCGTTGATTCCCTCCGCCACCGAGACGAGGGCCGGCGTCTCGAGCTCGTAGGTGTCGTACCCCTCGTCGGTCTCCCGCCGCCCGCGCAGCTTCCCGTCCGCGAGCGCCAGCCGGTCGACGCTCGTGAGCTGCAGCCAGCCGAGGAAGGCGGCTGTCTCCGGCGGGACCTGCCACGTCTCGGAGTCCACGGTCTTCCGGCCGCAGAGGACGAGGTCGGCGCCCTCCTTGGCGACAGCCATGGCGAGCGTCCTCGAGGTGCCGAGCGTGTCGGCGACGGCGAAGACCTTGTCGTTGAGGTGGATCGCCCGGTCGGCGCCCATGGCGAGCGTTGTGCGGAGGGCCTCCTCGGCCTGCGGCGGGCCCATCGTCATCGTCACGACCTCGCCGCCGTGCTCGTCCCGCAGTCGGATCGCCTCGGTCACGGCGTACACGTCGAACTCGTTCAGCTCGAGCGGGACGCCCTCCCGCACCATCCGCTTCGTCTCCGGGTCGAGCCGCACGTGGCTCGGGTTGGGCACCTGCTTGACGAGGACGACGATCTTCACGCGCGGAGCCTACTCGGGCTCGTAGTACTTCCTGCCCTTCAGCTCGTCCGGGAGGTAGTCGACGTCGTAGCCGGCCGGGTCGCTGGGCGGATAGACGTAGCCCTCGCCGTGGCCGAGCTTCTTCGAGCCCCGGTAGTGGGTGTCGCGCAACGCCTTGGGTGGCCGGATCGCGCCGTGCTCGCGGACGTCCGTCCGGGCGGCGCCGATCGCCTTGATGACCGCATTCGACTTCGGTGCGCTCGCCAGGTAGACGGTCGCGTGCGCGAGGTTGAGCTGAGCCTCAGGGAGCCCCACGTGCTCCACGGCGTGGGCCGCCGCCGTGGCCACGAGCAGCGCCTGGGAGTCGGCCATGCCGATGTCCTCGGACGCGTGGACGATCAGCCGTCGTGCGATGTACCGCGGGTCCTCGCCTCCTTCCAGCATCGCCGCCAGGTAGTAGAGGGCGGCGTTCGGGTCGGAGCCGCGGATCGCCTTAATGAAGGCCGAGGTGAAGTCGTAGTGCGCGTCGCCGCCCTTGTCGTAGACGACAGGGCGCCTGCGGGCCGCGTCCTCCACGTGCCGCTCCTCGAGCGCCGTGCCCTCCGACTGCGCGGTCGACCAGGCCAGCTCGAGGATATTGAGCGCGTTGCGCGCATCTCCGCCCGAGCGGCCTGCGATGGAGGCCACCAGCTCGTCGGGGACCTCTGCGCCGAGGTGAGCCGCGCCTCGCCGGACGATCTCGGCCACATCGTCGGCGGTCAGCGGCTCGAGCTCGTAGACCTGCGTGCGCGAGAGGAGCGCGGAGTTGACCTCGAAGTAGGGGTTCTCGGTCGTCGCCCCGATCAGCGTCAGGAGGCCGGACTCGACCGCGGGCAGGAGCGCGTCCTGCTGCGCCTTGTTGAACCGGTGGATCTCGTCGAGGAAGAGGATCGTGCGCCGGCCCTCGGCGCCGAGCCGCTCGGTCGCGCGCGCCAGCACGGCGCGAACGTCCGCGACCGAGGCCGAGACGGCCGAGAGCTCCTCGAAGGCGGCCCCGGTTGCGCCGGCGACGATGCGCGCGAGCGTCGTCTTCCCGCTCCCGGGCGGCCCGTAGAAGACGGCGGAGCTCATACGGTCCTCGGCGATCGCTCTGCCGAGCGCGGAGCCCTCGCCGACGATCATCGCCTGCCCGACGAAATCCTCCAGGCGTTCCGGCCGCAAGCGGGCCGCGAGCGGGGCGATCTCTGCGGCCCGCCCTTCGGCAGCGTGTGAGAAAAGGTCGCTCACGGGGTCAGTATGCTCGCCGAAGCAAGGAGGCGAGAGTGGCACTCGACGAGCTCAAGCAGACAGACCTGATCGCGCTCGGGACGCGCCGCTAGTTGGCGATCGCGACGACCCGCGACGAGACGGTCGGGCTTCTCCAGGAGCTCGTGCGCCTCGACACGGCCAACCCGCCCGGCAACGAGACCCAGGCGGCCGAGCTCCTGCGTGGCTACCTCGAGGGCGCGGGACTCACGTGCGAGCTCTACGCCCGCGAGCCCCAGCGGGCGAACCTCGTCGCGCGCCTGCCGGGACGGGGCGAGGGGCCGAGCTTGCTCCTCCTCTGCCATACGGACACTGTCGTCGCCGATCCCGTCGAGTGGTCGGTCGATCCCTGGTCGGGCGAGCTACGCGACGGCTGCGTCTGGGGCCGCGGCGCGCTCGACATGAAGGGACACGTCACAGCCGCCGCCGTGGCGATCGCCACGCTCGCGCGGGAGGGCTTCGAGCCCGCCGGCGACCTCATCATTGCCGCCACCGCCGACGAGGAGGTCGGTGTCGACGTCGGGCTCTCGTGGCTCGTCCGCACGCACCCGGACGCGGTCCGGGCCGACTACTGCGTGAACGAGGGCGGCGGCGACCGCGTGGTCGTCGACGGGCGCCCTGTCTACCTGTGCTCGACCGCGGAGAAGATGAGCGCCCCGTTCCGGCTCCTGGTTCGCGGCCGGAGCGGCCATGCCTCCACGCCCGGGATCGCCGACAACGCCCTCGTGCGAGCGGCGCGGCTCATCGAGCGCGTCGCGGAGATCCGCCAGCAGCCGCGCCTCATCCCCGAGACCGAGGCGCTCTTCTCCGCGCTGGGCCGCGTCCCGGCCCCGAGCGAGCTCGAGCGCACCGTTCGCAAGCTCCCGCCGGAGTTACGCGCAACGGTCGAGCCGATCCTCGGCATGGCGATCTCGCCGACGATGATCACGGGCTCCCGGCGCACGAACGTCATCCCGGGGCTCGTGGAGGTCGTGTGCGACTGCCGCCTACTCCCCGGCGAGACGCCCGAGGACGCCGAGCCGATCATTCGGGCCGCGCTGGGCGAGGACTCGTACGACCTCGAGTGGATCGAGGCCGTCGGCGGGACGAGGTCGCCGCTCGACACTCCGCTCTGGGACGTGATCGACTCGTTCATCGGCGCGTACGAGCCGGGCGCCCGCGTGATCCCGGTCGTCTCGCCCGGCTTCACGGACAGCCACTTCCTGCGCGAGGCCTTCGGAACCGTCTCCTACGGCTTCTTCCCCATGCGGACGATGAGCCCCGACCTGGCCGCGCGCCTGATCCACTCGGCGGACGAACGCATCGAGGTCGAAGACCTCGTGCTGGGCACTGACTTCCTCTTGCACGTTGCGAAGACCCTCGGTTCCGCGGGGTAAGAGAAGGGGGCTCGCGGGGGAAACAGGGTTTCCCCCGCGCTACGTACACTTGGAACGTGAGCAAAAGCGCCGTCCGTCTCGGAGGAATGGCCCTCGCCAACGGCGTGCTTGTGCACGGGCCGCGCCACTGGGCCTGCGCGGTTCGCACCGACGGGGGCGAGCTGAAGGTCGCCTCGGGCGAGAAGCGGCTGAAGGCGGTCGACGCGGGCAGTCGCTTCACGCGCGCCCCGCTCCGGGTCGCCGAGATCTTCGCGATCTTCCCCGAGGTGCGACGGCGGCTGCCCGAGGCGAGCCTCCCCTTCCAGCGCCCGCGTGTCGCCGCGACGATGGTCGGAAGCATGGTCGCCGTCCAGGCTCTCCGCCGGACGCGCCTCTCACCCATCACACAGGAGTCGCTCGCCGCGCTGCTCGCGCTTGGCCCGGCCGTCCTTGCGCTTCGCGGCACCGCGCTGGCCGAGTATCACGGGGCCGAGCACATCTCCATCGGGAGCTACGAGCACGGAGAGCCGCGTACGCGCGAGCACGAGCGCTGCGGATCGCACATGATCGGCCCGCTCCTCGTCACGACCGCCGCCGGCAGCGCGATCGCCTCGCGGGCGCCGAAGAGCATCCGTCCTCTGGCGCGTGCGGGCGCTGCGGTCGGTGCAGTGGCTGCCGCGGTCGAGGTCTTCTCCTGGATGGTCGCCAACGAGCGGCATCCACTGGCCAGAGCGCTCGCCCGCCCAGGCCACGAGCTCCAGCAGCGTCTGGTCACCGCCGAGCCCTCGCCCGAGCAGCTCGAGGTCGCCGAGGCCGCTTTGGCCGAGTGCCTGCGCCTAGAATCGCCGGACAATGGCGGTGGAGACGGACAGGCGGAGGAAGCGCCTCCCACCTGAGATCTTCGACCTCCCGGTCGAGAAGATGCGGGAGGGCTACTACACCGACGTCTACTTCAACTTCGCACGCGAGACGCTGCTCGCGGACGGGCGGCACCCGCGCGTCGTCATGCAGGTCTTCCAGAAGCAGCAGGCGGTGCTCGGTGGGATGGACGAGGCGATCGCGATTCTCAAGCTCTGCTCGCACGACTGGGAGGCGTTGACCGTCCACGCGCTCTACGACGGGGACGAGATCGAGCCGTGGGAGACGGTGATGACGATCGAGGGCGACTACACGCTCTTCGCGCACCTCGAGACGGGCTACCTCGGCGTGCTCGCCCGTCGGACGCTGATCTCCACGAACACGCGGCACGTCGTCGAAGCCGCCGGCGGGAAGCCGATCCTCTTCTTCCCTGCCCGCCACGACCACCACCGCGTGCAGACCGGCGACGGCTACGCGGCCCACGTTGCCGGCGCGATCGGCGTCTCCACCGAGGCGCAGGCCTCCTGGTGGGGCGGTCGTGGCATCGGCACCGTCCCGCACGCGCTCATCGCCGCCTACGGGCGCAACACCGTGCTCGCGGCGACGAAGTACGCCGAGTGGGCCGAGGAGAACGACCAGAACATCAACATCGTCGTGCTCGTGGACTTCGACAACGACTCGGTTCGCACGTCCCTCGACGTCGCCCGAGCGCTCGGGAGCAAGCTCTGGGGCATCCGCCTCGACACCTCGCGGACACTCGTCGACCAGGCGCTGTGGGAGGAGATGGGCGACTTCGACCCGAGGGGCGTCAACGAGCGCCTCGTCCGCAAGGTGCGAGACGCGCTGGACGAGAACGGGTTCGAGCGGGTCAAGATCGTCGTCTCGGGTGGGTTCGACGCCGAGCGCATCCGGGACTTCGAAGCGAAGGGCGTCCCGGTGGACTCCTACGGCGTCGGCTCGTCGCTCATCCGCGGCGACAACGACTTCACCGCGGACATCGTCCTCACCGACGGGCACGAGTCGGCGAAGGTGGGCCGAAAATACCGGCCTAACACGCGGCTCGAGCTCGTTCGCTAGCGCACTAAGGCTTTCGACCATGCCTGCCGATGCAACCGGCGGGTGCAAGGTGTCGCCGACTTCCTGAACGGTCTTCCAGACCTCGCTTTGACGTGGTTGCCCCTGGTTTTCCTCGGGCTGATCGTCTTCCTGATCTGGAAGTCCCTCTCGCTCATGCCGCGTGTGCGGCCGACTGAGGTCGAGCCGACCTCGAAGTCCTCTGTGACGTGGGAGGACATCGCCGGCGTGGACGAGGCCGCCGCGGAGCTGCAGGAGGTCGTCGACTTCCTCCGGAACCCGCGCCACTTCTCAAAGCTCGGCGCGCGCGTCCCCAAGGGCATCCTCCTGTACGGCCCGCCCGGCACCGGCAAGACGCTGCTCGCGAAGGCCGTTGCGAACGCCTCGGGCTCGACCTTCTATTCGCAGAGCGCCTCCGCCTTCATCGAGATGTTCGCGGGGCTCGGCGCCGCCCGCATCCGCAAGCTCTTCGACCGCGCGCGCAAGCACGCGCCGGCGATCGTCTTCATCGACGAGCTCGACGCCGTCGGGACACGGCGCACCGGCTCCGGCTTCAACCGCGAGCACGACCAGACCCTCAACCAGCTCCTCGTCGAGCTGGACGGCTTCGGCCACCAGGACCAGGTCGTCATCATCGCCGCCTCGAACCGACTCGAGGACCTCGATCCCGCCCTACTGCGGCCTGGACGCTTCGACCGCCAGGTGCTCGTCTCTCCGCCCGATCTCGCCGGGCGCGAGGCCATTCTCCGTGTCCACACGCGCGGGAAGCCGCTCGGGGAGGACGTCGACCTGAACCAGCTCGCGCGCCATACCTCGGGCCTGACGGGCGCCGACCTGGCCAACATCTGCAACGAGGGCGCCATCTTCGCCGGGCGCGCCAATCACGACGAAATTTGTCACGAAGACTTCGAGTCGGCCCTCGAGCGCGTCGTCGCCGGGCTCCAGCAGCGGCGCGTCGTCACCGAGAAGGAGAAGCGCATCCTCGCCTACCACGAGGGCGGGCACGCGCTCATGTCCCATCTCGTCGGCGACCCGCAGCCCGTGCAGAAGGTGACCATCGTCTCCCGCGGCCGCGCGCTCGGCTACACGCTCAACACCCCGCAGGAGGACCGCTACCTCCACACCAAGGAGGAGCTGCTTGACCTGATGAAGGTCCTGCTCGCCGGCCGAGCCGCTGAGCAGATCGTCTTCGGTGCGGTCACGAACGGCGCCGCCAACGATCTCGAGCGCGTCACCGAGCTCGCCCGCTCGATGGTCTTCGACTTCGGCATGGGCGAGGAGGTCACCGCGCGCACGATGCGGGCCGACAACTATGCGCTCTCGGAGAAGACCAAGCAGCTTCGCGACCACGAGCAAGCGCTCCTCTGCGACAACGCCTTCCTCGAGGCTGTCAGGCTCCTACAGAAGCATCGGCACTCCCTGGACAAGGTCGCTGCGGCGTTGCTAGAGAAGGAGACGCTCCTCCGCGCCGAGCTCACCGAGCTCCTTGCGGACGTCGCCTCCGAGTCGAACGCCTCGGACCGTGTCGGGACGCCGCAGGCTCTTTAGCTGTTCGACTGACACTCAGGCCCAGCCGCTAGGATCGGCCGCGTGGACGTCCGTTCCGTGCACCACGTCGCCTTCGCGGTCGAGGACCTCGAAGAAGCGGTGGAGACGTACCGAACGCTCTTCGGCGCCGAGGTGGAGCTGCGGGGGCGAATCGACGCTCAGGGCGTCGAGGCGGTGTATCTCCGTGTCGGCAGCGGACGTGTCGAGCTCGTTTCCCCTCTGGGCGAGGACACACACGTGGGGCGCTTCATCGCGCGCCGCGGCCCGGGGATGCATCACGTCGGCTTTGCCGTGGCCGACGTGCGGGCGGCCGTGGACGAGCTCGTCGCGAACGGAGCAGAAGTCATCGACGCCGACCCGCGACCCGGGCTCGGCGGCCACCTGGTCTCGTTCGTCCATCCTCAGTCGCTGCACGGCGTCCTCGCGGAGGTAGTCGGTGTTTGAGAGAGCCCCTTTCGAAACGCAGCCCTGTGTCGCCGGGCCGGCCTGCACGGCACGATTCGGCGTCCTCAGTCGCGCCCGTAGCCTCCGGCTACGAGCGCTCCCTGCGTCCTTGACTCGCACTCGTGCAGACCACCCCGGCGACGAGGCATCGTTCCGAAAGGAGCTCGATGTCTGATCCAAATGTGCGCATCCAGGTCGCCTTCGAGGGCGGCCAGTCGGTCGGCGCGAACGTTCCGTCAGAGGTGGCGGACGCGCTCTCGGCGGCTCTTGCGGCCTCGGAGCCGGTGTTCGAGCTGACGACCGACGATGGGACGTACGTGCTCTCGCTCGGGAAGGTCGTCTACGTGCGCCGGTCCGACCGGGAAACTCAGATCGGCTTCGCAGCCTCCGCCTAGCGCTTGTGACGCAGGCAGGCAGCGGAACCGGGGCGCCCGCGCCCGGTGCCGACGTGCA
>DAITAN010000274.1:0-4034 GCA_036824235.1 Gaiellaceae bacterium
AGTACGAGTGGGACCTCGACGGCAACGGCAGCTACGAGACCGACACCGGCACGACCGCCACGACGAGCCGCAGCTACGCCGCGGCGAGCCTGGTGAACGTCGGCCTGCGGGTCACCGACAGCGACGGCATGACGGCCACGCGGACGGTCGCCGTCGCCATCAACGGCGCCGGCGCGACGTACTCCGAGCGCGTGCTCGCCACCGGTGGCCTGCAGCACTACTGGCGCCTGGGTGAGACGACCGGCACCAACCTGGCGGACACCAAGGGCACGGCCAACGCCACGGCCGCCGGCGGCGCCACCCTGGGCGGCGCGGGCGCGATCGACAGCAACGGCTCGGTCGGCTTCGACGGCATCGACGACTACGCGTCGGCCGCGGTCGACCTGTCCGGGGCCAGCAAGGTCACCGTCGAGTTCTGGCTGAAGTGGAACGCGTTCGCCAACAACGACGCGCTGGCCATGGAGTTCACCCCGAACTTCAACGACAACGAGGGCGGCTTCCTCGTCGATCCCAACTCGCCGCAGAACAACGGCCAGTTCGGGGTCGCCATCGGCCGCAGCGGCAGCCGCAACAACGCGTACTTCGCGCGGCCCAGCGCGGGCGCCTGGCACCACTACGCGTTCGTGCTCGACCCCACCGCGCCCGCGGCGCAGCAGGTCGTGCCCTACGTCGACGGCCAGCCGACCGCCTACACGAAGGCCAACAGCGGGACGGGCGCCACGTTCGCCAACTCGACGCTGTACTTCATGTCACGCGCCGGCGGGAGCCTGTTCGGCAACGGCAGCCTCGACGAGCTGGCGGTCTACGCACGGTCGCTGACCGCGAGCGAGATCACGTCGCACTACGCGTCGGGCATCAACAACCCGCCGACGGCCTCGTTCACCTCGACGCCCGAGCCTGCCAACCCGGGTCAGACCGTGTCGTTCAACGGCGCGGCCTCGGGCGACAGCGACGGGACGATCGCCAAGTACGAGTGGGACCTCGACGGCAACGACAGCTACGAGACCGACACGGGCACCACGGCGACCGCGTCCCGCAGCTACACGACGCCGGGCACCGTCGCGGTCAAGCTGCGGGTCACCGACAACCGCGGAGCGACGACGACTACCACGCGCAACGTGACCGTCCAGCGGCCGCCCACCGCGTCGTTCACGGTCGCGCCGAGCCCGGCCAACGTCAACCAGACCGTCACGTTCAACGGCACGGGCTCCACGGACCTCGACGGGACGATCGCCAAGTACGAGTGGGACCTCGACGGGAACGGCACCTACGAGACCAACACGAACGCCGTGGCCACGACCACGCGCAGCTACACGACGCCCGGCGCCATCACGGTGGGCCTGCGAGTGACCGACAACCGCGGCGCCACGGGCACCACGACCCGGGCGCTGACCATCAACGGCGCCCCGACGGCCTCGTTCACGACCTCGGCCAACCCGGCCAACACCCGCCAGACGGTGACCTTCAACGGCTCCGCTTCGACGGTGCCGGGCGGCACGATCACGCGCTACGAGTGGGACCTCGACGGCAACGGCACGTACGAGACGAACACCAACGCGACCGCGACGACGACCCGCGTCTACGACACGGAGTCGACGATCAACGTCGGCCTGCGGGTGACGGCGAGCAGCGGCCTGACGGGGACGACGACACGGTCCCTGCAGATCCGCAGCCTCTACGCCCAGGCCGTGCGCACGACGACCGGCCTGCGTGCCTACTGGCGCCTGGCCGAGACGACCGGCACGAACGCCAACGACGAGACCACGAACAACCTCGACGGCGTCTACGAGAACTCGCCGACGCTCGGCACCACCGGCCTGCTGGCGGGTGACTCCAACCGGGCGGTCGACCTCGTGCGGTCCTCGTCGGAGCGGATCACCGTGGCGGACAACACGCTGCTGGACCCGACGAACCTCACGCTCGAGGCGTGGGTGCGGCCGGACTCCACGATCGGCACCGGCCAGACGCGGACGATCATCGCGAAGTCGAACAGCAGCACGAGCGACGTCTCCTACATCCTGGCCCTCGTGCGGTCGGGCTTCGGCAGCAGCCAGCTCGTGTTCGCGGTGAGCACCGGTAGCGCCACCGAATACGCGGTGACGCAGACGCTGACCTCCGGTACGCGCTACCACGTCTCGGCGACCTACAACGGCGCGACGATGCGGATCTACGTCAACGGCGTCCAGGTCGGGAGCGGGCGGGCCAAGACCGGCAACCTCCGCAACTCGACCCAGCCGCTGCGGATCGGCGCGCTGGGGACCACGGACACCTGGGACGGCGTGATCGACGAGGTCGCCGTCTACAGCACGGCGCTGCCGGTGGCCACGCTGCTGGCGCACTACAACAACGGCAAGCCGTAGCACGTCACGCGGACGGCGGGGCGCGAGAAACGCGCCTCGCCGCCCGTTGCTGAGGTGATGAGCACGCCTAGCCTTCCGGTCCCTGCTGATGCCGTGCGCGTCGCGCCAGCGGCGCCCAGCCAGCCCGCCAAGACCCACGCTCGCGCGGGCCTGGCCATGTCCCTGGCCACCTTCGCGATGGCCGCGGCCTCGGCGATCCAAGCCGTCCTCTACCTGAGCAAGTTCGGGACGAACGTTCGCACGGACGGGTTCTTCGTGGCCTTCGCCGTGTACACGACCTTCGGCGTCTTCAGCCAGAGCCTGCGGCTGACGTCGGTCCCGCTGCTCGTGGAGCCGGGCGCGCGCCTGAGCATCCGCCAGTTCGCGGCCGCCCTGACGCTCATCGGCCTGCCCGTCCTCATCCTCACCGGCCCGCTCTCGAGCCTGGTGGCCGCCCTGATCGCGCCCGGCCTGGGCGACGAGGGCCGCAACGCGACCGAGTCGGCCCTGCCCGTGCTCGGCGGCGCCATGGTGCTCCAGCTGTGGGCCGCCGGTGGCGCCACCGTTCTGGCCATCCGCGCGCGCTTCAACTTGGTGGCCGGCGCCTACATCGCCGGTGCCGGCGCCGGGCTCGTGGCCTTCCTGGCCCTCATGGGCACCGCGGGCGAGCAGACCCTCGGGTGGTCGATGCTGGCCATGGCCATCGTCACGAGCACCTGGATGATGTTCGGCGTGCGCGCCTCGGGCGGCATGGGCGAGCGCAAGGCGTCGTTCGCGCTGGGCACGCTGCTGCGCCACGCGGGCCTGATCCTGGGCCGGACGGCGGTCTACCTGGCCTTCAACATGCTCTTCGTCGTCACGCTGGCCTTCGCCGGCAGCCACGGCGCCACGGGCGATACGACGGTCCTCTCCTACGCCTACCTCTTCGCCAGCTACCTGGTGGCGGGCACGGGCATGGCGCTGGGCATGTCGCGGATCCCGGATATGACGCGCGCCGCGCGCGCCGAACGCCGCGCCGTCGTGGCCGAGACGGTGCCGCAGGGCTTCCGCTACGCCATGCTGATCGTGGCGCCCGCCATGGCCGGCCTGATCACCGTGGGCGCCCCGCTCATCCATCGCCTCTTCCCGGGCAGCCTCGACGCCACCGGCGTCCACACCCTGCGCGTGTTCGCCACCCTGCTGGCCCCGTGGACGATCGCCGCCCTGCTCGTGGCCTTCTTCCTGCCCGCGCTCTTCGCGGTCGGCCGCGCCCGGCTGCTCAACGCGCTGGCCGTGCCGCTGGTCGCCGTGCACCTCGGCGCCACCGCGCTCGGCTCGACCCTGTTCGGGGTCAACGGCGCCGTCGGCGCCCTCTTCGTGGCGCCGGCGCTCTTCGCCGTCGTGCTCCTCGTGGCCGGCACCGGGTCCACGGCGCTCGTCATCGCGCGTGAGCTCGCGCTCGACGCCGCCCGCTTCCTCGTGCTCTCGGCCGTGGCCTTCGGCGCCGGCTGGCTGCTCGGCAAGACCGTCCCAGACGGGCTGCTCACGGTCGCCATCGCGGCCTCGGTCGGCGGGCTCGGCTACCTCGGCGGCCTGCGCTTCGTCGCGCGCCGCCAGATCGAGGTCCTGCTCGGCGTCCTGGGTCGACCGGCCGCGGCATGAGCGCCACGGCGCTGGCTCCGTCGCGCGAGGACGCCCCGCGCTCGGCGCCGACCA
>DAITAN010000275.1:0-4033 GCA_036824235.1 Gaiellaceae bacterium
GGAGGCCACGGCCGGGCTCGAGGGCCGCGCCGCTCGCGCGGAGGATGAGCGCGACCGACACGACGATCGCCGCGCCGGCGAAGACCATCTGCACCGTGATCTCCTCGCCGAGGATGGCCCAGCCGAGGATGACTGCAACGATCGGGTTCATGTACGCATAGGTGGCGACGAGCGAGGTCGGGGCCGCGCGGAGGAGCCAGACGTACGCCGTGAACCCGATCAGGCTCCCGACGACGACCAGGTAGAAGACCGCGAGGAGCGCGTCCCAGGTCCAGGTCGCCTCGCCGAGCTCGCCGCCGGCGATCGACACGATGGTGAGCAGGATGCCGCCGCAGATAGCGCCGAGGCCCGCCGAGACGAGCGGGCGCTTCGGTAGCGGAGCGCCGCGCGAGTAGAGCGACCCGGCCGACCAGGCGAGCGCGCCGAAGACGATCACGAGTGCCCCGACGCGATCGACGGAGCCGTGCCCGAACGGGTCGAAGAGGAACGCGAGCCCGACGAAGCCGAGCGCGAAGCCGACGTACGCCGACGACCGCAACCGCTTCCCGAAGAAGACTCGGTCGAGGAGCGCCATCCAGATCGGGATGCTTCCCACCAGAAGGGCGGCCACACCGGCCGGGACGGTCTGCTGCGCCCAGGCCAGGCTCCCGTGGCCGAGCACGAAGAGCGCTCCGCCGAAGATGAACCCGGCCACGATCGTCGGCCCGCCGATCCGGTCGCCTTCACGGTCGCCGCGCGGGAGCGCCCACACGAGCAGGGCCGCTCCGGCCACGAGGTGGCGCAGCGCCATGGACATGAAGGGAGGCAGATCCCGGACGGCGATGGCGAGCGCGATGAACGTCGACCCCCAGACGACGTAGATCGTCACGAGGGCGAACCAGACCCGTGCGCTGTACCTGGCGGCCATGCTCCCAGCATGCCGGTCGCGGGTCGATCAGCTCAAGTCGAGTTCCGCGCCGCTTCGATCAGCTCGGCTGATGAGACCCTCCAGAACACGCGAGGCGCCCGAACACTCGGGCGCCTCGCATCGAGCGAAGAGGAACGCGTCGGCTAGATGCGCTCGCGCGCCTCGTCCTTCGCGTCTTCGAGCTGTTCCTTGCCCTCGCCGACCTTCTGCTGCGCCTGACCCTGCTTCTCGCGCAGCTCGTCGTCGGTGAGCTTTCCCTCCGTCTCCTTGATCTTGCCTTCCACCTTGTCCTGCATGCCTTCCACGAGAGACCCCTTTCGTTCGGCTCTGAGCCCTGAATGTTCCCGAGGCGTGCAGGCCGGAAACCCTCACGAGCTAGGCTTGATGCGTGGAGCGGCTTGTCGACAGGCTGGGGCGGCCGATCCGGGATCTCCGCATCTCGGTCACCGACCGCTGCAACTTTCGCTGCGTCTACTGCATGCCGAAGGAGGTCTTCGGCCGCGACTACCCGTTCCTCCCCAGAGCCGAGCTCCTGACCTTCGAGGAGATCGAGCGCCTTGCCCGGACGTTCGCCGGCCTGGGAGTCGAGAAGGTCCGTATCACAGGCGGCGAGCCGCTCTTGCGACGCGACGTGGAGACGCTGCTCGCGATGCTCGCGAGCGTTCCCGGCATCGATCTGACGCTGACGACGAACGGCTCCCTCCTGGCGCGCAAAGCGCAGGCGCTCAAGGACGCGGGCCTCGACCGCATCACCGTGAGCCTGGACTCGCTCGACGACGAGACGTTCCGCGCGATGAACGACGTCGATTTCCCCGTCGAGCGCGTGCTCGCCGGGATCGACGCCGCCCTCGCCGCCGGCCTCGCGCCCGTGAAGGTGAACGTCGTCGTCAAACGCGGCGTCAACGAGGACGGGATCCTCCCGATGGCACGGGCGTTTCGCGGCACCGGCGTGATCCTGCGCTTCATCGAGTACATGGACGTCGGGCACACGAACGGCTGGCGGCTCGACGACGTCGTCCCCGCGGACGAGATCGTCGCCGCGATCGCCGCCGAGCACCCGCTCGAGCCGCTCGAGGCTCAGTACCGCGGCGAGGTCGCGAACCGCTGGCGCTACGCCGACGGGAGCGGCGAGGTCGGGGTCATCGCCTCGGTCACGCGCCCGTTCTGCGGCGATTGCACGCGCGCGCGGCTCTCGGCCGACGGGAAGCTCCACACGTGCCTCTTCGCCACGCGCGGCCACGACCTGCGGGCCCTCGTGCGCGGAGGGGCCTCCGACGAGGAGCTCACCGCGACGATCGCCGGGATCTGGGCGGTCCGGGACGACCGCTACTCGGAGCTCCGCACGGCGGAGACCGCCGACCTGCCGAAGGTCGAGATGTCGTACATCGGCGGCTAGCCCGAGCCGGCTAGCGGTCGAACGGCGGATCGGCAAGCACGACCGACGTCTCGATCTGGCGCTCGGGGATCGTCCAGTAGGTCTCGAGGAGCGCAGTCTTCTGCTCCGGCGTCACGAGCTCGAAGCCGTGGTGGCGATAGAAACGAATCGCCCACTCGGCCGCCGCCCACGTGCCGATCAGCATGCGGCGGGCGGTCCGACGCCGGAGATGGCCGAGCAGGGCCCCGCCGATCCCCTGGCCCTGACGGCCGGGCAGGACGTACGCGTGACGGATCAGGTCGACGTCTGCGACGGCTTGGATGCCCATGACGCCGACCAGCTCGCCGTCCGCCTCGTACCCCCAGAACACGACCCCTTCTCCGATCTCGCGCTCGAGCTCGTCCGGCTCCATGTACGGCACACGCCAACGATCGGCCGGGATGACGCCGCGGTAGGCCGCGGCGGCTGCGACGTTCACGATCTCGAGGATCGCCGCCCGCTCGTCGTCGCGGCACGGCCGGATGCTGCCCATCCCGCCAATTTATCGGCCGACGCGTCGCCACCTTCACCAGTTGTTAAACGGGGGAAAACCGAACCGACACCCCCGCTAGACTGCGAATGTGACCGCCGTCGGCCGCTATCTACCCAATGGCTGGAGGGACTTCTTCTTCCAGCTCTCGCTCTGGCTCGGTTTCGGGTTCATGTACCAGATCGCCCGTGGAGCCGCGGATCGAGGCACCCTCGAGGCGGTCCAGAACGGGCTCACGGTCATCGACGCCGAGCGCGCTTTCAACGCGCTGGTGGAGGTGGACATCCAGCGCGCGGTCGTGCACGCCGGCGACCTTGCGCTCGAGGCCGTCAACCTCACGTACTGGCTGTCGCAGTTCCCGGTGCTCGGGCTCTCGCTCCTCTGGATCTACTTCATGCGGAACGACGCGTTCGTCACCGTCCGCAACTGGGTCTTCGCGACCAACCTGCTCGCGCTCGTGGGCTACGTGCTGATGCCGACCGCGCCGCCGCGCATGTTCCCGGAATACGGCTTCGTGGACACGCTGGCGCAATCCTCGGCGGTCAACCACGGCAGCGGGCTCATCGAGCTCGCGTCGAACCCGTACGCGGCCATGCCGAGCGTGCACGCGGCGGACGCGCTGATCATCGGCTTCGCCATGGCGACGCTCGTGAAGAGCCGCTGGGCGGCGATCCTCTGGACGCTCTGGCCCACGTGGGTCTGGTTCGCGGTCATGGCGACCGGCAACCACTTCTGGCTCGACATCGTGGCCGGCGTCGGCGTGGCCTTCGTGGGCGCGACGATCGTCTCGTGGGCCCAGGAGGGGCGCCCGTCCGCCACCCCCGCGCTGTATCGCTGCACGTACCGTCGGTGGTAGCCTCGCGGCCTTGAGCCGTCCGCAGGAAGCAGAGCACGCCCGCCGGACCTACCAGGACGAGGCCCGCCGCATCGCGAGCCGGTCGATCGCCGGGCTCGAACGCACGAGCGTCACCCCGGACGCCCTGACCATGTCGGGGGTCGGCCTCTGCATCGCCGGCGCCGTGCTCGTGTACTTCGAGTACGTCACACACTGGTTCTTTTTCTTCGGCGGCCTGCTCTTCGTGATCGGAAGCGTCCTGGACATCCTCGACGGGGCGCTCGCCCGCCGCAGCGGCAAGGGGTCGCCGTTTGGCGCGTTCCTCGACTCGACGGTCGATCGCGTCGGCGAGGGCTTCATGCTCGGCGCCGTCGGGCTCGTGCTCAT
>DAITAN010000276.1:0-4025 GCA_036824235.1 Gaiellaceae bacterium
GAGTCCGTTGCCGAGGCGAACGGCCGGCCGGCGGAGAAGCCCGAGCCTGCGGAGCAGCCGCCCGAGCCTGGCGAGAAACAGGCGACGGGGGCCGCCGAGACGAGCGGGAACACCGCCGAAGGCGACGGCGCCGCGGAGAAGCCCAAGAAGAAGACGCGCAGGGGCACGCGCGGAGGACGCCGCCGCAAGAAGAAGCCTGCGACGCCCGAAGGCGAGGCGGCGACGCCCGAAAGCGACGCGACCGAGCCGATTGCGACTGCCGAGGAGGCTGGCTAGACTGTCCTCCGAAGCGGGCGCTGCCCGCTCGTTTCCTGTTCTGGAGCACCTATGACCTACGCCGTCATCTCGATCGGAAACAAGCAGTACCGCGTGCGGGAAGGCCTGCACCTGCTTGTCGACCGCGTGCCGCACGAGGAGGGCAAGACGTTTCATCCCGACCTCGTCATGCTCGGGGGGGACGGCGACGCGAGGCTCGGCGACGACCTCAAGGGCCAGCAGGTGACGGTCAAGGTCGCGGAGCACGTCCTCGGCAAGAAGATCATCATCGGCAAGCACCGGCGACGGACGGGCTACAAGCGCAGGAACGGGTTCCGTGCGCGCCTCACGCGCATCGAGGTCCAGTCGATCGGCAGCTCGCGCTCGACCGCCGCGAAGAAGGAGCCCGCGAAGGCCGAGGCGAAGACCGCCGAGAAGGCGCCCGCGGCGAAGAAGCCCGCCGCGAAGAAGCCTGCGGCACGCAAGCCCGCGGCGTCGACCGAGAAGAAGGCGCCCGCGCGGCGCAGCACCCCCAGGAAGAAGAGCGAGGACAGCTAGATGGCGCACAAAAAAGGATTGGGCTCGTCGAAGAACGGCAGGGACTCCGAGTCCAAACGACTCGGCGTCAAGATCTTCGCCGGCCAGGAGATCAAGGCGGGGATGATCGTCGTCCGCCAGCGCGGTACGCGCTTCCGGCCGGGCCCGGGCACCGGGCTGGGCCGTGACCACACGATCTTTGCCACCCGTGACGGGAAGGTCGACTTTCAGACGGGCGGCGAAGGTCGGGTCGTGTCCGTCTCCTAGAGGAGCCTGATGTTCAACGACCGCGCGCGGATCCGCGTCAAGGGCGGGCGCGGCGGTGACGGCTCGCTGAGCTTTCGGCGCGAGAAGTATGTCCCGAAGGGCGGGCCTGACGGCGGCGACGGTGGCCACGGCGGCAACGTCGTGCTCGTGGCCGATCCTGACCGGCGCGATCTCTCGTACTTCCAGCGGCTCGCGCGCTTCGAGGCCAAGCGCGGACGCCACGGCGAGGGCGCGAACAAGCGGGGCTCCGACGGCGACGACGTTGTCCTCGCGGTCCCTGTGGGCACGCAGGTACTCGACGACGACGGCCGTCTGCTCGTCGACCTCGCGCACCCCGGCGCGCAGGCCGTGGTCGCACACGGCGGCTTCGGCGGCGCGGGCAACAAGCGCTTCGCCACGCCGACCCACCAGACGCCGCGGCTCGCGGAGCTCGGCACGCCCGGCGAGGAGGCTTCGCTCGACCTCAGGCTGAAGCTGCTCGCCGACGCCGCGCTGCTCGGCTTCCCGAACGCCGGGAAATCCTCGCTTCTGCGCTTGATCTCGAATGCGAAGCCGAAGGTCGCCGATTACCCCTTCACGACCCTCGCGCCCGTGCTCGGCACGGTCGAGGCAACCGACGGGCGGCAGCTCACGGTGGCGGACGTCCCGGGGCTCCTCGAGGGCGCGAGCGAAGGCGTCGGCCTCGGCGACGAGTTCCTGGCGCATCTCGAGCGCGCGCGCCTCTTCCTGCACGTGATCGAGGCGCAGGAGGACGTGGAGGAGCGCTTCCACGCGATCAACCGCGAGCTTGCCGCCTACGGGGCCGGGCTCGCTGACCGGCCGCAGATCGTCGTCCTGAACAAGGTCGACCTCCTCCAGGAGGCGCCCGATTTCGGCGTGGCCGACCCGCGGGTCCTCGCGACGCTCACCACCTCGGCTGCGACGGGCGCGGGCATCGACGAGCTCAAGCGCGCGCTCTTCGAGCTCGTCCCGGAGAGCCCGCCGACCCTGGTCCGTGACGAGGAGATGGCCGACTTCCTCGTCTACCACGCGCGGCCGCCGAGGCAGCGGCGCGTGCGCATCTTCCGCACCGACCGCGGCTATCGTGTCCGGGGAGAGGCCTCCGAGGACGACCTCCGCGCGGCAGGCGTCAAGCCCGACGCGCTCGTCGAGTTCGAGGACGAATGACGACCGGGCTCCTCGGCGGCGCCTTCGACCCGCCGCATCGGGGGCACGTCGCGCTCGCGCACGCGGCAATCGAGCGTTTCGGCCTCGGCCGCCTGGTCGTCGTGGTCACGGGCGACCCGCCGCACAAGGACGTGGAGACGGACGCGGAGACGCGCTACCGCCTCGCGGAGGCGGCGTTCGCGGACATTCCGGGCGTCGAGATCTCGCGCCACGAGCTCGAGCGGCCCGGCCCGTCGCACACGGTGGACACGGCGCGCTGGGCCGAGGGGCAATGGGGCGACGTCGTCTTTCTCGTCGGGGCCGACGAGTTCGCGGACTTCCTCGACTGGAAGGAGCCGGACGAGATCCTGGAGCACGTCCGTCTCGGCGTGGCCACGCGGCCCGGCTACCCGCACGACCGGCTCGACGAGGTCCTCACCGGCCTGCGCCGGCCCGAGCGGGTGGAGCTCTTCGAGATCCCCTCGGTGGACGTCTCCTCCACGGAAATCCGGCGCCGCGCGGCACGCGGGGAGCCGATCGACGACCTGGTTCCCGGCGGTGTCGAGCGGCTCGTCGTCGAGCATGGTGTCTACGATGAGCTACCCTGAAAGCGTTGACCCAGGAGAAGCCAGGCCCCTGACGCCAATCGAGCACGCCCGCCGGATCGCTGAGCTCGCCCAGGAGAAGCTCGCCGCCGACGTAGTCATCCTTGACATGCGGCCGGTCTGCTCCTACACGGACTATTTCGTCATCTGCACGGGGCAGAACCCCAGGCAGACCAAGGGGATCTACGACGCCGTGCGCGAGGAGATGAAGAGGGCCGAGAGGCTCACGCCGCGCACCGTCGCGGGCGAGCGCGAGGCGAGCTGGATCCTGGCCGACTACCTCGACGTCGTCCTGCACGTCTTCACGCCCGAGGCGCGTGAGTACTACCGCCTCGAGGAGCTCTGGGGCGACGTCCCCTCGGTCGAGCTCGCCGCCGCCGGCTAGACGAGCCAGATCACGAGCGCGACGATCCCCGCGATCACGAGCGCGTAGAACCAGAAGCTCCACACGCCCGCGAGAAACGCGCGCGCCTGGCGCCGCTCGTGGCGCTGCTCGGCGGGCGGGGCGGGCTCGCGCAGCGGGCTGTAGTCGGTCTTTTCCTCGGCCACGATCCCTGTGTTACCGGTTGAGGCGCGAGGCAAACGGGCTGACTACACTGAGAGGACTCGCGGGGCCATAGCTCAGCTGGGAGAGCGCTTGGCTGGCAGCCAAGAGGTCGCGGGTTCGAATCCCGCTGGCTCCACTAGTCGCCGCGCAGGGCCTTTGCTGCGCGCCTGCCAGTCCCTCGTACGGAGGACTTGAGGCAGAGCTCGTTCCGTCCGATACAGGTCATACGTTCAGTGCTTCAGGAGTTCCCGTCTGGCCGCAGGCGCTGGAGCTCCACCACTACACGAAGGCGAGAGCCCGCCGGAGACGAGGCGGGCTCTCTGCTTTAACCAATTCCTGGTAGTGCGGATAACCGTCTGGCGAGACGCCTGCTCGCTCCACTGTGCCGCGACCCCGGCGCCGCTTGAATGACCGCAATGAAACCAGGAGCACTCTTCATGACAAACATCTCCCTCACTCAGTTCGAGACGCGCCGCCGGCAGGTAGCGGGCCAGCGGGAGCTCATCGACGCACGGGCGGCCGCACGCCCCGTCGATCGGCCCCGCCGGACGTTCCGCCTCCTGAGGGCCGTGCGGGGCGCCGCTGCCGCCTAGGCCGCAGGGTGCTGCGGCGGCGCCTCAGACGGCCGTGCGCATCTGCGCGCGGGCCGTCCTGAAGCGCAGCGTCTC
>DAITAN010000277.1:0-4017 GCA_036824235.1 Gaiellaceae bacterium
ATCGCCTGGGCCTGCCCGTGTCCTTCGTCGGCGGCCGCCGGGTGACCGGTCCGGCCGCTCTGGCGGTCGTGCGCGAGTCCTTCGCACGCGTGAACGCCCAGCTTTGCGACGCGCTCGGCTCCGGTGCCGTCGGCCTCATGGGCGACGAGATCGGGCTAGAGGCGACACCTGTACCCGAGCTCGGCCTCGTCGGTGAGCCGCTCCCCGCCCGTCCTGCGGCGGTCGTGGACGCGCTCGCGGCGGGCCAGACACCGGTGATCGCGCCCATCGCGCGAGGACCGCTGAACGTGAACGCCGACGAGGCTGCGTGGGCGCTGGCAGTCGGCCTGGGCGCTCAGCGGCTTCTGTTCCTCACCGATGTCCCCGGCGTTCTCGTCGAGGGATCCCTCCTCCCTTCGATCGAGGCCGACGAGGCCGACCGTCTCCTCGACGAGGGCTCATTCGAGGGCGGCATCGTCCCGAAGCTGCGCGCTGCCGTTCGGGCCGTCCGCTCGGGGCTCCACGCGGAGATCGGCGAGACGGTGGTGCTGCCGTGAGCCGCACCGCGCACCCTGCCGTGCTGCCGACCTACGCCCGGCTGGACGTCACGTTCGTCGAGGGGGTCGGCGCCTGGCTCGTCGCTGACGACGGCCGCACGTATCTGGACTTCGCCGCGGGCATCGCGGTCGTCGGGCTCGGCCACGGCCACGCCGCTGTCACCGCCGCTGCCCGCGACCAGCTCGAGCGGCTCTGGCACGTGTCCAACCTCTACTGGACGCAGCCGATGTCCAAGCTCGCCGACCGGCTCTCCGAGCGGTTCGGCGGCGCGGAGGCGTTCTTCTGCAACTCCGGCGCCGAGGCGGTGGAGGCCGCCCTCAAGTACGCGCGCAAGGCAACCGGCAGGCAGGCCGTGCTCGCGCTCGAGGGCTCCTTCCACGGGCGTACCCTCGGCGCCCTCGGCGTCACTGGGCAGCCCGGGAAACGAGCGGCCTTCGAGCCGCTGCCCGGGCCGGTCCGCTTCGTGCGGCCGAATGACGTCGAGTCCCTGGGGGCGGGTGTCGACCACGACATAGGCCTCGTCCTCCTCGAGCCCGTGCTCGGGGAGGGCGGGGTCGTTCCGCTGACTCCGGAGTTCCTTCAGGCCGCCGCGGAGATCGCCGCCCAGGCCGGCGCGTTCCTCTGTCTGGACGAGATTCAGACCGGTGTGGGGAGGACGGGCACGTTCTTCGCATTCGAGCAGAGCGGCGTTCGCCCGGACATGGTCACGCTCGCCAAGGGCCTCGCCAACGGGCTCCCGCTCGGGTGCCTGCTCGTCGCCGAGGAGGCGACCGGGGGGTTCGAGCCGGGCGACCACGCCTCGACCTTCGGCGGCAACCCGGTGGCCTGCGCCGCCGCGTGCGCCGTCTGCGACGCTGTCGACGACGACCTGCTCGCACGCGTGCGCGACGTCGGCGCCGAGCTGCGCACCGGACTCGCCCGCCTCGACGCGATCCGGGATGTCCGCGGCCTGGGCCTCCTCGTCGGCGCCGAGCTCGACCGCCCGGCCGCCCCGGTCGTCGCGGAATGCCTCGAGCACGGGCTGCTCGTGACGTCCGCCGGAGAGCGTGTACTTCGGCTCACGCCGCCGCTCATCGTCGACCGCGGCGACGTCGACGAGGCCCTCGACATCCTCAGGGAGGTGCTTGCATGACCGACAAGACACGTCGCCAGGGCGCGATCCTGCGGCTCATTCGCGAGCGTGCGATCTCGACGCAGAGCGAGCTCGTGGACGCCCTCCGCGCTGCCGGCCACGAAGTCGTGCAGACGACGGTCTCCCGGGACGTCCACGAGCTCGGCTTGCGCAAGGTGCGCACGGGAACCGGCCAGCTGGCCTATGCGCCGCCCGATGCGCCAGACGCCGACGGCCTCCGAGCGCTCGGTTCAGCGCTGAGGCGCTGGGCGCTCGACTTCCAGGCCAGCGGCAACATCCTCGTGATCCTGACGCCGCGCGGCTACGCGGCGCCGCTGGCGGACGCGATCGACGCCTCCGGCCTCACGGACTCGATCGGCACGGTCGCCGGCGACAACACGATCATCGTCGTCGCCCGCGAGAGCGTCTCCGGTGCCGGGCTCGCCGACCAGCTGCGGAACTACGCGATGGAAGGAGCCGCATGACGGTCGCTCGCCTCCGGCTCGCTCGCGTGGGGGAAACCATGTTTCCCCCATGTGTCCCCTTCTTTGATGCAGTGAAGGAACCTCCCGGTTCCCTCACACACCCTCCCCCTCATCGGCCGGAGACCGGCCGATGAGCACTGCGGTTCTCGCGTTCTCGGGCGGGCTCGACACGAGCTGCGCGATCGCCTGGCTCAAGGAGGACTATGGCTTCGACGAGGTCGTGGCCGTGCTCGTCGACGTCGGCCAGGACGTCGAGCTGGAACCGGCACTCGCGCGGGCCCGCGCGGCGGGTGCGGACGACATCGTCGTCGCCGAGCTGCGCGAGGAGTTCGCGGACGAGCAGGTGGCGAAGGCTCTCAAGGCCAACGCGCTCTACGAGGGCAAGTACCCGCTCGTCTCGGCCCTCTCCCGGCCGGTGATCGCCGAGGCGGTTGCCTCGGTCGCGCTCGACGTCGACGCGGACGCGGTCGTCCACGGCTGCACGGGCAAGGGCAACGACCAGCTTCGCTTCGAGATCGCGCTGCGCGCCAACTATCCGGGCGTGCGCGTGATCGCCCCGCTTCGCGACCGTGTCTGGGCGCGCGAGGACGAGATCGCCTACGCGCTCGCCCGCCGCATCCCGGTTGCGCAGACCTCTGCCTCACCGTACTCGATCGACGCCAACTTGCTCGGCCGCTCGATCGAGGCCGGGATCCTCGAGGACCCGTGGACGGCGCCGCCCGAGGATGCCTACGTGCTCACGGGCTCGCCGGACGACGCGCCGGAGCCGTCGGAGGTGCTGATCGGCTTCGCGGAGGGGCTCCCGGTCGCGCTCGACGGCGTCGAGCTCGGGCTCGTCGACCTCGTCGCCGATCTGAACGAGCGCGCAGGCGCGTACGGCATCGGCAGGATCGACATGATCGAGAACCGCGCGGTGGGCATCAAGAGCCGCGAGATCTACGAGGCCCCGGCTGCGCTCGTCCTCATCGAGGCGCACCGCGCGCTCGAGGACCTCGTCCTCACACGGGCGGAGCTCCAGGAGAAGCGGCGTCTCGAGGACCGCTGGGCCACCCTCGTCTACGAAGGGCACTGGTTCAGCCCGCTCCGTGAGGCGATCGACGCCTTCGTCGACGCGACGCAGGACGTCGTCGAGGGCGAGGTCAGGGTCGAGCTTCGACCCGCGACCGCCGTCGTCACGGGTCGGCGCTCGCCCCAGGCGCTCTACGCGAAGACGCTCGCGTCCTACGGCGCCGACGAGACCTTCCCGCACACGGCGGCCGAGGGGTTCGTGCAGATCGCGGCGCTCGAGGCCGAGCTGGCCGCGGCCCGCGCGCGGAAGGGGGCGCCGGTCTGACCCTCTGGGCCGCACGCGTCGAAGCCGCGCTCGCGCCCGAGGTGGCGGAGTTCCTCCGTGCCGACGACGCCGAGCTTCTCCCGTACGACTGCGAGGCGACGCTCGTGCACGCCCGCCGGCTCCACGACGCCGGGCTCCTCTCCGAGTCGGACCTGCGTGAGGTCGAGGCGCGACTGGCGGCGATCCGCGAGGAAGGCCCCGGCTTCGTTGCGGGCGACGAGGACATCCATTCGACACTCGAGCGCCTGCTCGGCCCTGTCGGCCGCAAGGTGCACGCGGGGCGCTCGCGCAACGACCAGGTCGCGGCCGCGTTCCGCCTCTACGTCGCGGACGCTTGCGTCGATGCGCGTGACGGCATCGCAAACCTCGCAGACGTGATCCTGGGTCTCGCAGAGCGCGAGGCCGACACGCTCTTCCCCGGCTACACCCATCTGCAGCGGGCACAGCCGGTCACGCTCGGGCACCACCTCCTCGCCTGGACGGAGATGCTCGAGCGCGACCTGGTCCGCTTCGCCCACGCCGCGGAGCAGGCGGGGCCGAGCCCGCTGAGC
>DAITAN010000278.1:0-4015 GCA_036824235.1 Gaiellaceae bacterium
CGTGACATGCGGGTGCTGGTGGGGCCTACCGAGCCGTCGGCGTTCAACAACGCGACCGGGGCGCCGATCTATCCGCAGCTCGGCCCGGAGGCCTACGAGGCCGTTTTCGACTTCGGCTGCGGGTGCGGTCGGCTCGCGCGCCAGCTCATCCAGCAGGAGACTCAGCCGGAGCGCTACCTCGGCATCGACCTCCACCTCGGAATGGTCGAATGGTGTCGCACGAACCTCGAGCCCGCGGCGCCCGGTTTCCGCTTCGAACACCACGATGTCTTCTCGGCGAGCTTCAACCCGGGCGAGGACAAACCGATGACCCTGCCGTTTCCGGCAGAGGACGACGAGTTCACACTCGCCATCGCGCACTCGGTCTTCACGCACCTCGTCGAATCGCAGGTGGAGCACTATCTCCGCGAGGTGGCCAGGATCCTCCGCCCTGACGGCGTCCTGGTCTCGACCTGGTTCTTCTTCGAGAAGGACGACTTCCCGATGATGCAGGAGTGGACGAACGCGCTCTACATCAACCTCGTCGACCCCTCAGCCGCGGTCATCCTCGACAAGACATGGGTGCGTGAGACGGCCAGGAGGGCCGGGTTGACGCTAGTGGCCGTCGAGGCGCCGGGGATCCGTGGATTCCAGTGGGCGTGTACCTTCACGCCGGCCGAGGCGGGCCGGAGGGAAGTCGAGCTCCCCGAGGACACGGCGCCGATCGGGCTCGTACGGGTCGAGACCGCGCCCGCGGACCCTCACACAGTCGGCCTCTGAGATCGCAATGACCACGACCGCAGCAACACGCACGCGAACGGGGGAGCGCACCGGCCTCCTGCGACTCACAGGCGAGTGGGAGCTGCTCCGGACGCTCCTGCGCCGCGAGCTGCGGGCGAAGTACAAGGGCTCGGCTTTCGGCGTCCTCTGGTCGTACCTCTATCCGCTCCTGATGATGGGCGTCTACACGCTCGTCTTCTCCGTGCTCTGGAAGGTCGTGACGATCGAGCACTACCCGCTCTTCGTTCTCTCCGGGCTCGCCGTTTGGGCGTTCTTCCACGCCTCCGTGCAGACGGGCGTCAGCTCCCTCCCCCTGAATGCGCACATCATCAAGACCGTCTGGCTGCCACGCGACGTCTTCCCCACCGCGACAGTCCTTGCCAACGCTGTCTCGGTGCTCGCCGTCATGTTTGCTGTCCTCGTGCCCATCAACCTCATCGTCATCCCCGAGGCGAGGGAGACAGTGCTTCTGGCCGTGCCGCTCCTCGCCGCGTTCGTGTGCCTGACGCTCGGGCTCACGTGGCTCCTGGCGACGGTGAATGTGTTCTTCCGCGACGTCGAGCACCTCGTCGCTGTGCTCTTCCTTCCCTGGTTCTTCCTCACGCCCATCCTCTATAGCCTCGAGCAGCTCCCGGGTGCTGTCGACCATCCGTGGCTTATCGACCTCCTGCGATACGGGAACCCGGTCACGCCCTACGTGGAGTCAATCCGCGGCGCCGTTTTCAACGGCGTCGTCGTCGGCCCCGGCATGCTCGCCTACGTCTTCATCGTCGGCCCGGCCATGGCGCTGCTCGGGCTCGCGGTCATGCAGCGGTACGAGGACCGCTTCGCCGTGGAGCTGTGAGCCGGATGCGGGACGAGGTCGCGCTGGGGGAGATCGTCGCCAGGGGACTGGGGCGACGGTTCTCGCTCGCGACCGCCGGCGACCGCTCGCTGAAGGAGGTACTGCTCCTGCGGCGGCGTCCCCCGAAGCGAGACTTCTGGGCCCTCCGGGACGTCGACATGCATGTGCAGCCGGGCGAGGCCCTCGGCGTCGTGGGCCGAAACGGCTCGGGCAAGTCCACACTGCTCAAGCTCATGGCCCGGATTTTCGCCCCGACCGAAGGCACGCTCGAGGTCGGTGGGCGCGTCGGCCCGCTCCTCGATGTCGGCGCCGGCTTCCATCCCGACTTCACCGGCGTCGAGAACGCTTATCTGAGCGGCGCGATCCACGGTCTCAGGCGGGAGTACGTCACCGAGCACCTGGACGAGATCTTCGCCTTCGCGGAGCTCGAGGAATTCGCGCACGTCCCCGTGCGGGCCTACTCCTCCGGCATGTTCCTGCGCCTCGGCTTCTCCGTGGCCATCCACGTCCAACCGGATGTCCTCCTCGTCGACGAGGTGCTGGCAGTCGGGGACGAGGCGTTCCAGCACAAGTGCATGGCGAAGATCGTCGAGTACATCCAGTCGGGCGGCACGCTCGTCTTCGTTTCGCACGACCTGACCTCCGTGGAACGACTATGCGCCAACGCGGTGCTCCTCGACCAGGGCGGGGTCGCAGCGGCCGGCCCCACGTCCGATGTCCTCGCCTCGTACCACCGGCTTCTGGCGGAGGAAGAGGCGGAGGCCGGCACCGCCGAGCTCGCGCCGAGCGCTCGCTAGGATCCGGCCGTGGCCGTCGAGAGCGACGCAGCGCTGCGCGACGAGGGCTTCCCCGTCCCCGATGAGGAGCTGCGCTGGCGGGTCACGGGCATCCGCGGCGACGACGTGCTCGCCTACCGTCGGGGAGGCCTCGACTCGCTCCGCGACCTGGAGCGTGCCCTCCGGGTGGCCGACAAGGGAATCGCCGACTTCGAGGGCGTGCTCGACTTCGGTTGCGGCTCTGGCCGCGTCGTCCGCCACATGGCGGAGGTCGCCGAGCGCATCGACCTATACGGCTGCGACATCGACGCCGACGCGATCGAGTGGGCCTCCCGCAACCTCCCGTTCGCCACCTTCACGAGGAACGAAGGGCTCCCGCCGCTGCCCTACGACGAGGCCTTCTTCGACCTCGTCGTGAACCACAGCGTCTTCACGCACCTGCCCGAGGACTACCAGGACGCCTGGCTCGAGGAGCTGCGCCGCGTCGTGCGTCCCGGCGGCTTGCTCGTGCTTTCCGTGTCGGGCCCGCACGCCTTCGCCGCGCTCGTCCAATCATGGCTCGACTGGCCGGCCGACCCGTCGCACCTCCAGCGAACGATGGCGGAGAAGGGCTTCCTCTACATCGAGGACGACGACTGGCAGGGGACGCAGTTCCCCGACTTCTACCACTCCACGTTCCACTCGCCGAACTACGTGCTCCAGCACTGGGGCGGGTTCTTCGCCGTCCTCGCCTACCTTCCGAGGGGAGGCCTGGACTACCAGGACGTCGTGCTGCTACGACGCGACTGAGGCTTTCGTCGCCACGACGGCGTACTCCCCCTGCGTGACGCGGTCGCGCTCGAGGTCGCCCGTCCCGTTGGGGAAGAGCACGTGCGCCTCGGAGAAGCCGTGGAGCCGGCAGAACGCCAGCGCGACCTCCGGGAAGATCGGGCTCTTATGCGTGAGGTCGACCCAGAAGGTCTTGAACGCCCGGATCGAGTGCGGGTTGATCGTCTCGGCGACGAACACGCCGCCGGGAGCGAGCTTGGCGTGCACTAGCTCGAGGAAGCGCACCAGCGCCGCGTAGTCGAGGTGCTCGACCACCTGAACGGAGAAGACCGCTCCGAGCGATCCGTCCTCCTGGGTCTCGAGGTATTCGATCGCGTCCGCCCGCTCGACATCGAGGCCCTTCTCGCGGCACCGGGCGACCATCCCCTCGTCGAGGTCGATCCCGCGCGCGGGAATCCCGGCGTCGGAGAGGAGCTCGAGGAGCTCGCCCCGTCCGCAGCCGACGTCCAGCACCGGCTCCTTCCCGGCGAGCACACCGAGGTACACGCGCTGGCGCTCGCGGATGAAGTCCTCCGGGCCGCGGAAGACGTCCTCGAACCCGCGGTATGTGTCGGCGCGGCCCTCCGCCTGCTCAGAGCTGTAGCCGAACCGGTCATCGCCGTAGAGCAGGCCCGGGTCGGACATGTACGGCACGGCGGTCAACTCGTCGCGCACGGCGGCCAGGTCGGACTCTGCGGCGAGCCCGGCCTGTGCGGCCGCCATCTCGGCCTTCATCGCGGCGAGTTCGGCTTGCGCGGCGGCGACCTTCTCGGCCAGCGCGGCGGCCTCCTCCGAGCCGCGCGCGCCCACCTGCGAGAGGTCCTCCAGG
>DAITAN010000279.1:0-3976 GCA_036824235.1 Gaiellaceae bacterium
GCGCAGCTCGCGCGTGAGCCCGCGCACCTCGGCCAGCGTCTCGTTGGCGAGCGGGTCGAGGGGATGGCCGGCGAGCACGGCGTCGAAGCGATAGCGCCACGGTGTGCGCGGGATCGGGCGCGAGACGAGTTGGACGAGGTCGAGCTTGTGGCGCCCGAACGGCTCGATCGCGCGATGGAGCGCGCCCGGCTCATGGTCGGTCACGAATGAGAATGCCGTCCGCCACGCCTCGCTTCCGCGGTCGAGCCGCGTGTACTGCGCGAGGGCGACGAACCGCGTGTACGCCTCGGGATGATCGCCCACGTCGGACGCGATCACGCTGAGCCCGTACATGGCGGCGGCGCGGTCGCTCGCGATAGCCGCTTCCGACGGATCGCCCTTCTCGGCGACCTCGTGCGCAGCGTCGCCGGTGGTGGCGGCGGCGATCGCGGTCGCCCAGCTCATCTCCGCGAGCAGGCGGCGGCACTGGTCGAGCGCCGCCGGATGCGAGCGGACGACCCGGATCTCCTCCAGCGGGACGACGGCCGGGCCGACGAGCGAGTGGCGGATCGGGAGCACCGTCTCGCCGGTGATCGAGAGCGACGATTCGTACAGCAGATCGTGGGTCTCGTTCACCGGGCCCGACAGCGAGCTCTCGATGGGCAAGACGCCGAACGAGACCTCGCCCTCGGCTGTGGCGTCGACGACGGCGATGAAGCTCGGAAGCGAGACGAGCTCGGCCCGCTCCGGGAAGAGGCGGTCGCAGGCAGCCGCGCTGTGCGCGCCTTCGCGGCCCGGATAGGCCACCGTCGTCTTCATTCCGTGACGTTAGCGGAGGCTGGACGGAAGCCTGAAGAAGACGTCTTCGCGCGCGATCTCGACGTCCTCGCGCTCGCCGAAGCCGAACTCGGCGAGCCGGTCGACGACGCGCTCGACGAGCACCTCGGGGGACGAGGCGCCGGCCGTGAGGCCGACCACCTCGTGACCTTCGAGCCATTCGGCCTCGAGGTCGGTCTCGTCGTCGATCAGATAGGCGTCCGAGCCTTTGCTGTGGGCGACCTCGACGAGGCGGTTCGCGTTCGAGCTCGTCTTCGAGCCGACGACGAGGACGACCGTCGCCTCGTCGCAGATCCGCTTTACGGCGTCCTGGCGGTTCTGCGTGGCGTAGCAGATGTCCGCCGAGGGCGGCCCGACGAGATCGGGCACGCGCTCACGCAGCGCGTCGACCACGTCGGCCGTGTCGTCGAGCGAAAGAGTGGTCTGCGTCAGGTACGCGAGCCGCTGGCCCTCTTCGAGCTCGATGTCCTGTGCGTCCTCGGGGGTCTCGACGAGGACGATCGAGTCCGGCGCCTCCCCCATGGTGCCCTCGACCTCGACGTGGCCCGCGTGTCCGACGAGCGCGATCTTGTGACCGCGCGCCGCATAGCGCCGGGCTTCGGCGTGCACCTTGGAGACGAGCGGGCAGACGGCGTCCACGATCTGGAGCCCGCGCTCGGCGCACTTCTCGTACACCTTCGGCGCCACCCCGTGAGCGGAGAGCACGACGAGCGCGCCCTCCGGCACGTCATCCTCCGATTTGACGAAGACCGCCCCCCGTTCCTCGAGGTCGCGGACAACGTGGATGTTGTGGACGATCTCGTGGCGGACGTAGACGGGCGGGCCGTGGCGCTGCAACAGCTCTTCGACGATGTCGATGGCGCGCACCACGCCGGCGCAGAAGCTGCGCGGGCTGGCGACGAGGACGCGCTTGCTCACCGGCTGGCTCCCGCGGCAAGCGCGGAGGCCGCGCTGCGAAGGCTTGCGAGCGCGCTGCGGGTGTCCAGCGCCGTCCGCATGGTTGCGCGCGGCTCCGAGACAAGTGCCTGAGCGACCACGCGCCAGTCGGTGGCGCCGTCGCGCGTCGCTGCGTGCGCGAGCTTGCCGACGGGCTGCTCGGGCGTGTCCGAGATGGCCCTGACGACGCCGGCGAGGCGGCCCGTGGCCGCCAGTGTGGCGCTCTCGGTGTCGACCGCGGCGGCGCCGGTGCTGCGCGCCAGCTCACGCCGCTCGACCGGATCGTCCACGATCCGCCCCGCGTCGCACACGACAGCCGTGAGGGCGCCGGGCACGCGCAGCGGCTCGTCCTCCCAGAGCACGGTTCCGTCGGCGTCGACGACGCGCCGGGCGGTCAGAAGCGTGCCCGGGGCGAGGCCGGAAACGAGCGCGCCCGCGAGCCCGAACGAGACGAGCGGGCCGGACGGCAAGGCGCCCTGAGCGCCAAGTCCGACGAGTCGCGCACGCGCGCCGCTCTTGGCCGCGGCCCTCTCCTCGACCGCCAGAGCGCAGACAAGCGTCAGAGGCGGCTCCTGCGCGGAAGGCGCGGCAGCACTTTCGGCGACACCTAGCGCAGTGTCCATGCGAGGCTCCTGACGGTCTCCTTCACGCTCGAGATCGTCGCGATGGTGGCGGCGGGCTCGAAGCCGGAGTGGATCCCGCAGTGCTCGCAGCGGTGGTCGTTGCCGGGCCCGTACCGCTCCCACTCGATACCGTTCACGAGCGCCTCGTACGTCGGGAAGATCCCGTCGGTGAGGAGGTAGCAGGGACCCTTCCAGCCGTACGGGTTGCGCGTCACGGAGCCCCACGGAGCGCACGGGAGCTTGCGATCGCCGGTGAGGAAGTCCTGGTAGACGGGGCTTGCCAGCCAGCGGTAGCCGTGGCGCTTGACCGATTCGCGGATGAGCCTGAACTTCACCTCGTGCTCGTCCCGTGTCATCGTCAGGTTCGGGTCGATCTGCGAGTACTGGTAGCCGGGCGCGACGAGCATCCCGTCGATGCCCACGTCGTTCGTGAGGTAGCCCATCATCTCGATGACGTCGTCGACTTCGGTCTCTTTGAAGATCGTCGTGTTCGTCGTCACCCGGAAGCCGTTCTCGCGCGCCGTGCGGATGGCGTTCACCGCGATGTCCCAGAGGCCCGGGTAGTCGCAGATGTAGTCGTGGATCTCCTGCATGCCGTCGAGGTGGACGACGAACGTCAGGCGCGGGTCCGGCTCGAAGCCGTCGATCATGTCCACGAGCCGAAGCGCATTCGTGCAGAGCTGGACGTTCCGCTTCATCTCGATGAAGCCGGCGACGACCTCCTCGATGCCCTTGAAGATGAGTGGCTCGCCGCCGCAGACGGAGATCACCGGCGCGGGGCACTCGACGGCGGTCTGGAGGCACTCCTCCATCGTCAGCCGCGCCTTGTTCGACTCGTACTCGCGGATCTTCCCGCAGCCGATGCAGGCGATGTTGCAGCCCAGCGTGGGCTCGAGCATGATCACGAGCGGGTAGCGGTCGTTCCCCTTCTGCGACGCGACGTAGCGCCCGATCTGGACGGTGCTGCGAAGCGGAAACTTCATGCTCCTCCCTTCCCGAGCGCTTCGGAGACGGCCCTCGCGAGCGCGGGCTCGACGGGGCCGGGTTCGTATCCGAGTCTAGTCACGGCCTTCTCCGAGGAGAAAAACATGGGCAGGCGGGCCAGGCGAACCTCATCTCGATTGACGATGCCCAGCGCCGCGGCCATCTCGGCAACAGCATACGGAACCCGCAGGCGCGGGCGTCGACGACCCGCCAGGCGCGCGATCACGGCGAACAGGTCCTCGAGCGAGAGGTTCGCGCCGCCGAGCAGGTAGCGCTCGCCCGGCTCGCCGCGCTCGAGCGCCAATACATGCCCACGCGCGACGTCGCGGACGTCCACGACGTTGAGCCCGGTCGTGCCAACGAAGCCCCGGATCCTGCCTGTGGCAACACCCGCGACCATGCGGCCTGTCGGTGTCGGCTTGCGGTCGCCCTCGCCGACGGGCGTGGTCGGGTTCACGACCACGGCGCCCGCCTCGAGCGCAAGCTTCTCGGCCTCCAGCTTCGTGCGCTTGTACGGGACCTCGAGCTCCCAGGAGGGAGGCTCGTCGGCCTCGGTCGCCGGCCGTCCCGCGACGGGGCCGCACGTGCCGGCCGTGCTCGTGTGGACGACTCGCTTC
>DAITAN010000280.1:0-3972 GCA_036824235.1 Gaiellaceae bacterium
AGTCTCGCTCGACCAGGCGCTGGGCTCTTCGGGTCGCGTTCGCGGCCGTGGTCGGCGCGGGCGCGTTCGTCGCGCTCGACATCGTCCGCAGCGGTGACACGCCGGGGCCCGTCGAGGTCGAGGAGGCGACAGCCGCCGATGTGAAGGTGGCCGTCAGCGCAGCGATCGCCCGAGCCGAGAGCCTCTCGGGCACGTACGTCTCGAAGGAGAGAACGTCCGAGAGCGAGCGCGTCGACACGACGCGCGGAACGTTCCTCATCCTGGCCGACGGGAGCTACCACATGAAGGACGGCGTGCAGGAGGACGCCTACGACTCCCGTCGCCGCACCTCGACCCTCCACGACTACGGGCCTGGCTACGACCCCTTCGCACACCGGGCGCGTAGGCTCGCCGCCGGGCCGCCCGACAGCCTCGGGTACAGCGACTCCGAGTTCCAGCGCGACCTCGGCTCGGTCGTCCGCGCGCTCATGGCCGTGAACGACAACCTCCCGGTCGAGGAGATCGAAGTGCGCGGCCGCCGCGCCTGGCGCCTCTCCGCGCCCGTGCGCCAGGACCGGCTGGCAGGCGAAGGCGGGTCGCCTAATCACCTCGTGGTCGTCATCGACCAAGAGACGGGGATTCCGCTGCGCGCACGCTGGACGGTCGACGGCAGGTTGCACGAGGAGCTCCGCATGACAGGGGTGGATGTGAACGGCGAGGTGAGCCGCCGCGACCTGAGAGTTCCCCTCCCGCCAAGCGTTCGCCTCACGCAGAGCGATCAGGGGTTCCGTCGCGTCCCGCCCGAGGGCGTCGAGCCGGTCGTCGGCTACGCGCCGCTCGTGCCGAGCTGGCTGCCCGAGGGATTCGAGCTCACGGACGTCACGGTCGCGGAGCAGGGCGGCCCCACGGGCGCCGAGGGGATGAACCCCGCCGCCCCGGGCGTCGTGTCGATGGCGTTCCGCCGCGGCTTCGACAGCATCTTCATCTCGACCCGCGTTGCTGTGGAGCCCACCGGCGGCGCGATCTGGAGCGACCCGCTCGCGACAGGAGAGGGCTTCGTGGACAACCCCGAGAGCATCCGCCTCGAAAGGGGCACGCTGTCCGGCGTCGAAGCAAATCTCCTCATCGTGCCGCTCACCATCCCGCACATCTGGGCGCTGACCGACGAGCTCGTGGTCACCGTCGCCGGCGACCTCGACCGCGAGGACCTCATCCGCGTGGCCGAGTCCCTGGAGCCGCAGTCGTGACCTATCGCCGCTACCGCACCTCGCGCCGAGGCGCTCGGGTGCTCACTTTCGTCGCGTTTCTCGCCATGATCCTGATCGGCGTCGAGGCCGGCGCCCGCGCGCAGCAGGCCACGGGCGGGCCTGAGCAGCGAGTCGTCGCGCAGGGCGTGCACATCCGCGGCGTCGACGTCTCTGGCCTCACCGCGGACCAGGCCGAGCGCGCGGTACGGCGGATGACCTCCGAGCCGCTGACGCTCACGCACAACACCCTCTCCTGGCGGTTCGCACCGGAGACACTGGGAGCCGACTTCCAGATCGAAGGGGCCGTGCGCGCCGCGCTCCTGGCACCCGAGGCCACGAACGTCCAGCTCGGGGTCACCGTCGACCAGCGCCGCCTCGACCGGTGGACGAAGCAATTCGCCCGGAAGTTCGACCGCAAGATGCGCAACGCGAGGATCGTGCTCCGGGGGCTGCGCCCCCGCGTGACCCGCTCGCAGACCGGGCGCAGGCTCTCCCGCTGGGCGACGAACACCGCGATCCTCAGCGACCTCCGCTCGCACGACCGCGGCCCGCTCGAGCTCGACGTGCAGGTCACCCCACCGCGCGTCTCGCAGAACGAGGTCGGGCCGGCGATCGTCATCCGCCGCGCCTCGAACCGTCTCTTCCTCTACCGCGGGCCGGGCAAGGGCGGCATGAAGCTCCGCAAGCAGTTCGGCGTCGCCACCGGCCAGGCGGCGTACCCGACGCCTCTTGGAAGCTTCAGGATCGTGGACAAGCAGGAGAACCCCTGGTGGTATCCGCCCGACTCCGACTGGGCAGCCGGCGCACAGCCGGTCCCGCCCGGACCGGGCAACCCGCTAGGGACGCGCTGGATGGGGCTCTCCGAGCCGCTGATCGGCATCCACGGCACCCCCGACTCCGCCTCCATCGGCTACTCGGCGTCCCACGGCTGCATCCGCATGCTCGTCTCCGAGGCCGAGTGGCTCTTCGAGCGCGTGCCCGAAGGCACTCACGTCTTCATCATCGACGCGTAGCGTCAGAATGTCCCTGTGTGGGAAGGCCTCGCCCAGCGCCTGGAGGGAAAGCTTGTCGTCCTCGAGCCGTTTGCGCCCGAGCACGCCGACGGGCTGCGCCGCGCTGCGGCCGATCCCGCCGTCTGGAGCCTGATGACCGTCCACGGCCATCAGGCCGACGTCTTCGACGAATGGTTCGAGTGGACGCTCGCTAACGCTGCGGCAGGCACCGAGGCGCCGTTCGCGATCATCCTGCGCGAGAGTGGTGAGCCAGTCGGCAGCTCGCGGTACATGACGCTGCGGCCCGAGCACCGCGGCCTCGAGATCGGCTGGACGTGGCACACGCCGCGCGTGTGGGGGACCGGGGTGAACGTCGACGCCAAGCGCCTGCTGCTCGCGCACGCGTTCGAGGATCTCGGCTGCCTGCGAGTCGAGTTCAAGACCGACGCGTCGAACGAGCGCTCCCGTGCCGCGCTCGAGGCGCTGCCGGCGCGCTTCGAGGGCGTCTTCCTCAAGCACATGCTCGTCCGCGACGGCGAGCGCCGCGACTCGGCGTACTACGCGATCACCGACGACGAGTGGCCGGCGGTACGCGCGAACCTCGAGCGGCGGCTCGAGTCCAGGTAGCAGCGCGTCACCTCGACAGCCGGGCGTGGAGCTCGGCGCAGAGCTCCGGCGTCGCGGCCGCAATCACGCGTGAGCGGCCGGCGAGATCGAGCGGCGCGGCACCGAACGGGGGGTCATCGGGGAGGTCAATCGCGATCCCGCGCTCGCGCACGAGCAGCTGCGCGGCCGCGATATCGACGCTGCGCGCCGGCTTCAGCGAGACCACCGCGTCCACACGGCCGGCCGCGAGGTGGCAGAGCGAGAGCGCCAGCGATCCCATGATGCGGGTCCGGTAGGCGAGGCCGACCATCTCGGCCACGTGCTCGGCGACGAGGTCGGTTCGCGTCGCCTCGAAGCTGAGGATCTCGATGCGCTCCTTCGGCCCGGGGCCGCTCAGCGGCTCCCCGTTCAGGAACGCGCCCCCCCCCTGCGAGCGACCCATTCCTCGCCGCTGCCGAAGTCGTGGACGAACCCGAGCTCGACGTCCTCCATCCGGGGGCCGGAGGCGACCGCAAGCGAGAGCGAGAAGAACGGGATGCCGCGCTTGGCGTTCATGCTCCCGTCGATCGGGTCGCAGACGATGCGGAGGCCGTCACCGCCGTCGCCGAAGACGCGTTCTCCCAGCTCCTCGGAGAGGAGGGTGAAACCCGTCTCGACGCTCTCGAGCCGCCGCACGACCGCTTCCTCTGCCGCGGCGTCGATCGCCGTCGTCTCGTCCCCGCCCTCGCCGTCGCCCACGCGCGGCTCGCGCTCGAGGCGCGTCGGCATCCCGTCGAGCACGGCAGCGACGCCGACGGCGCAGTCGCGGCAGACCTGGAGCCAGGTCATTCGTCGAACGGGGAGAAGAGGAGGCCGCTCGTCAGCTTGGGGTAGAAGTAGGTGCTCTTCGGCGGCATGCGCGTCCCGGCACGCGCGAAGGCCTCGACCTGCTCGACGGTGGGCGCTCGGACGAGGAACGCCGCGGTGGCCTCCCCGCTGGCCACGGCCTGCTCCGCCTCGGCCGCGCTCGGCGTGTAGACCACCGCCTCCAGCGGAAGCTCATCGACCAGAGCAGTGTCCAAAACGTGACCCGGGGGCGCCTCCACAAGGGCGGCGCCGTCCGGCCGCACGAGCACGAAGGCGGCCCGGTCGCGCGAGATTGCGGCAAG
>DAITAN010000281.1:0-3945 GCA_036824235.1 Gaiellaceae bacterium
CCCTGTGCGGCGCGGCGCGGAGGGCTCGCTCGAGGGCGCCGCCGTCCGGAGCGGAGCGCGCGTGGTGGACGACCGCGATGGAGCCCACGGCGCGGTCAGCCCGCGATCAGGTCGCGCTCGCGGAGGTCGGCGAGGAACCGCCCGGTCTCGTCCGCCAGGTCGTCGGGAGGGTCCTCGAGCCCGTCACGGAGATCGTCGACGAGCGCGGCGAAGTCCCGCTCGCCGTCGATCAGGCTCCAGATCAGCGAGCCCGTCTCGTTGAGCCCGTGGTACTCGCCCGAGTCGAGGTGCAGGAGCACGCCGCCGCCTTCGCCCGCGAGCTCGCGGTAGACGACGTTCGGGTTCCTGCGGATGACCCCGTCCTGCTCCATCTCCTAGTAAAGACCAAGGGTGCCCTGGCGGCGCTCGCGGCGCAACGCGGCCCGGAACGCCCAGACGCCGACCGTGAGCGAGACCACCGAGAGCGGCACGAGAATCGCAACGGCCGTCCCGACGCCCTCCCAGCCCGTGCCGGCGAGAAGCGGCTCGCGCATCCCGTCGACCGCGATCGTGATCGGGTTGAACTCGGCAATCGAGGCGACCCAGCCGGGCAGGACGTCGAGCGGGTAGAAGGCGCCGGAAAAGAGGACGAGGACGGTCGATCCCAGCCCGACGAGGCCGGAGCCGCGGCGGAACGTGAGCGTCGCCCCGGCGCTCACGACCCCCAGCCCCCAGACGAACGGGATGAAGACGAGCAGCACGACGAGCGCCGGCACGAGCCCATTCGCATGGAAGTCGAGCCCGAACGCGAGCGCGATGATCACCAGGAAGACGGCTGTGCGGATCGGGATGTAGATGAGGTCGTAGACGACGGAGCCGAGCTGGATCGTCGCCGGGCTCGTCGGCGTCATGAGTAGCGACTCGAGCGTGCCCGCGAACTGTTCCTGCTGCATCCCGATCGCGACCCGGCCGAGAGCGAGCGAGAGGAACGCCGAGATGGCGATGCCGACGGCGACGAACTCCAGGTAGGTCGTCGGCGTGCCTCCGAAGGACGGGAGCTTCGCCGGGTCGACCATGAGGCCGACGAAGTAGAACATGAAGGCCTGGAGGGCGAGGCCGACCCAGTCGCCGACGAACGGCAGCCGGTAGCTCCAGGCGACGATGAAGTCCCGTCGCACGAAGGCCGGGAGCTTGCGGAGCTCGCCCGCGAGGTGCGCCGCCGCCGCCGTCACTCTCCCGACCCCGCGAGGTTGAGGTAGGCGTTCTCGATCTCCGAGCGCTCCTCCCGGCAGCCGAGCACGGCCACTCCGCCGGCTGTCAGGGTTGAGAGCACGTCGCCGAGCACGGCGTCCGCCTCGAGGTGCAGGAGGAAGTCCTCCGAGTCGCCTTCGTCCGCGGCGGCGATCGTCGCTCGCCCGGCGACCGCCTCGCGCAGGGCGGGCTCCAGCTCGCGTCCGGTCGTTCGCCCGTTCCGGAGCCGAAGGACGTAGCGCCGTGGAACCGACAGCGCCACTAGCTGCGAGACGGTGCCGTGGAACGCCGCCTTCCCCTCACGCAGGAGCGTGACCGCGTCGGCGAAGCCGCGGATTTCCTCGATCCGCTGCGTCGCCCACACGACTGCGGCGCCGCCGTCGGCGAGCCCGCGGACGAGCTCGCGCATCCGCGCGGCGCCCTCCGGGTCGAGGTCGTGCGTGGCCTCGTCGATCAGGAGCACGCTCGGCTCGGTCAGGAGCGCGCGGGCGATGGAGAGCCGCTTCTGCATCCCGTGCGAGTAGAAGGCGGAGCGGAGCCGGCCCGCGTCCTCGAGGCCGACAATCTCGAGGAGCTCCCACGCACGGGCGGTCGCTTCCCGCCGTGACATGCCGTGGAGTCGCCCGAAGAAGACGAGGTTCTCGACGCCGGAGATGCGCAGGTAGAGCGAGCGGTCGCCAGAAGGGACGAGCCCCATGCGTGCGCGCAGTTCCCGCGGGCACTCCCAGGTGTCGACCCCGAGCAGCTGCGCCGTCCCCGAGTCGGGCTTGACGAGCCCCGTGAGGACGCGGACGAGCGTCGTCTTCCCCGCGCCGTTGGGGCCGAGCAGCGCCGCGATCTCCCCGCGGCCGACGACAAGCGACACACCGTCGAGGGCGACGCGCTCGCCGAAGCGGCGCGACAGATCGTGCGCCTCGACGACGGGCGCTTCGTTCGTCAGTTGCTCGAGGCCCCCGCTAGGACGGGCAGGAGTACTCGCAGAACTTGTCGAGCTGGCAGATTCGCCAGTCGCCCTGCTTGTTCTGGTGCGGGTTTCCGGCCGGGACGCAGATGTTCGTCGGAATCTGCGCACGAGCAAAAGTGTGCTCGGAGATCGAGCCGTAGTCCACCACTCTTGGGCTCGCGAACACGATCTTCATGCTGGGTTCTTCCTTTCGCCCCGGAGGTCCCGGGTCAGACCTCCACCGCCAATGGTGCAGGTTTACGCGTCGCGGCGCAACCTACCTTCGACCAGTTTCCGCGAAATTCAGCTGCGGGTGCGAAGCCGGGGCGCGACCGCGTCCGCGACCGCGTAGGCTGCAAGAACGCGTGTAACGAAGCGGGTTGCGCGCGGTCGCGCGACCTGTGCGGCTCCCAGGATCCCGGTCGCCCACAGCGAGAGGCAGTGCGAGCACGTCACGAGCTCGCCCATCGCCCTCGTGAGGCCTTCGCCCCTCGGCTGCACGGCCGCCGGGCCGTCGGCGAACGGACGGCGCAGGAAAACCGTTACTCGATCCTCCGCGACGACCTGGCCGATCTTTGCGCCGGCGATGCCGAGGGCGATGACGTCCGTGGCCGTGGTCGGCCCGGCGCCGCTCTCCCGCCCGGCCCGTGCCGCCGCGGCGAGGAGGCCCGCCCAGAAGAGCCCCGAGAGCGCCGCGTACGGCGCCTCGGACGCCATCAGAAGTCGACCACGAGCCCGTCGTGGGCCACCGGCACGCCTTCGGGCGGCGGAAGCTCGATCGGGCGGTGCGTCAGGAGGATTCTCCCGTCGGCTGCAGCGAGCGCTTCCTGCGCGGAGAGGTGGCCGCGGGGGAGTCCGTCGTCCTTGCCCTCGGCCAGCGTCGCCTCGCAGAGAAAGAGGTCGGCTCCGCGGGCGAGATCGGCGAGCTCGTCCGTCGGCGCCGAGTCGCCCGAGTACGCGAGCGTCGTCCCGTTTTGCGTGACGCGGAACCCGTGCGCGACGAGCTCGTAGTGCGGGAGCCGGCAGGCCTCGATCTGGAAGCCGGAGGCGCTGAACGGCACGCCGGGCTCGAACTCCCGCACCTCGAAGGCCTCGTCGAACATGGCGTCGTTGCCCCAGTGCGAGGCGAACTTCTCCAGGTGCCCGCGCCCGCCCGGCGGCAGCCAGAGCGAGCAGGCGATCCGGTGCTGCTGCGGGCCGTAGGCGTTGAGCCAGGCCCAGGGCACGAGGTCGCCCCAGTGGTCGAGGTGAAAGTGGGTGATGGCGATCGAGCGGGGGTAGATCTCGAGCTCGCGCAGGCGGGCGAGGACGCCCGGGCCGCAGTCGAGCAGGAGCGCCCCTTCCCCCTCGACCAGGTACCCCGACTGGGCGCTGCCCGGGTTCGGCCAGGCAGGCGAGGAGCCGATGACGGTCAGGCGCACCTCCATATACTGGCGCACCATGGCCAGGAAGATCCGGGTCGTGATCGCGAAGCCCGGCCTGGACGGTCACGACCGGGGGGCGAAGATCATTGCCAGAGCGCTCCGGGACGCCGGAATGGAGGTCATCTACACCGGCCTCCACCAGACCCCGGAGCAGATCGTCGAGACCGCCATCCAGGAGGACGCGGACGCGGTCGGCATCTCCATCCTCTCGGGCGCCCACATGACGTTGGTGCCGCGCATCCTCGAAGGGCTGCGCGAGAACGGTGTCGAGGACGTGCTCGTCGTGGTCGGCGGCACGATCCCGCGCGAGGACGTCGTCGCACTCAAGGAGCAGGGCGTCGCCGAGAT
>DAITAN010000282.1:0-3943 GCA_036824235.1 Gaiellaceae bacterium
ATGCGATGCTCAGCGCGGCGCCGAAGGCGCTCTCGCGCACCGCGGCCTCCGCGCTGATCCTCTCGCTACCCGCCCCGAAGGGCGGCTTCCAGCGCTTCGCCGTCGAGGAGTCTCAGGTCATGGAGGCCGGGCTCGCGGCGAGGCATCCCGAGATCAAGACCTACAGCGGGCGGGGCATCGACGACCCGGCGGCGACCATCCGCGCCGACCTGACCCCGCTCGGCTTCCACGCGTCGGTTCGCTCGCCGAAGGGTGCGTGGTACATCGACCCGTACTACCACCTCGATCAGAGCGTCTACGTGACCTACTACGGGCGCGACCTCGAGGACCCGCACGGCACGTTCGTCGAGCGGGAAGACGAGGGCGCTGCCGAGGCGGACGCCTTCCTCGGGCTCGACCTAGCCGCCGCCGACGTGCCCGAGGGCCCGATCGTCACGCGGCGCACCTACCGGCTCGCGCTGCTCAGCGACCCGACCTACGCCACCTTCTTCGGCGGCCCGGCGAACGTGACGGCCGCCAAGGTCACCCTCGTCAACCGCGTGAACCAGGTCTACGAGGACGAGACCGCGATCCGGATGATCCTGATCGCCAACAACGACCTCATCAACCTCGACACGCCCGCGCAGATGACGGGCGCCAACGGCCCGTGCGGGTCGGCCCCGTGCTACACGCCCGGCCAGGCGACGTCGTGCGCCGGGGCGACGCTCACGCGCACGCGCATCGTCATCGGCCAGCTGATCGGCGCCTCGAACTACGACGTCGGCCACATCGGCCTCGGCAACCCGGGCGGCGGTGTCGCCAGCCTCGGCGTGGTCGGCGGCAACAACAAGGCCCAGGGCTGTACTGGCCTCTCGACGCCGGTCGGCGACTTCTTCGCCGTCGACTACGTGGCGCACGAGATCGGCCACCAGTTCGCCGGCAACCATACGTTCAACGGCAACCAGTTCAACTGCGCCGGCGGGAACCGCAGCGCCGCGAACTCGTTCGAGCCCGGCAGCGGGTCGTCGATCATGGCGTACGCCGGCATCTGCCAGCAGGACAACCTCCAGCCGCACAGCGATCCGTATTGGTCGCATCGCAGCTTCACGGAGATCACCGCCCTCGTCACCGGCGACCGGCCTCCGATCAACGAGGTCCAGAACGTCTCGCTGACGGACTTCTCGGGCGGCAACGAGACGCAGTCGTTCCAGCTCACCGGCTTCGGCGGTACCGACTCGTTCCAGCTCCAGTACCAGGGGAACCTGTCGGCGCCGATCGTCAACGGGACGAACTACAACGCGGCGGGCATCCAGGCGGCCATCGAGGGCATCGCCGGCTGGCCGGCCGGAGCGACGCTCACGATCACGGCCATCGGCGGCGCAGGCGCACCGACCACGGCCGGCTTCGACGTCGCCTTCGGTGGGACGCTTGCGTCGACCGACGTGAGCACGTTCGCCGTCGTCAACGGCGTCGGCGTCACGGGCATCGTCTCGACGCCCTTCAACGGCGGGCCGACCTTCGACTCCTTCACGCTCAACTACGAGGGCACGAACTCCGTACCGATCGTGAACGACTCGAACTACTCCGCCGTGGGCATCGCGGCCGCCCTCCAGGGCATCCTTCCGCCCGGCGCGACGGCGACCGTCGCCGCGTTCGGCGCAGCCGGCACCTTCAACGACTTCGGCTTCCAGGTCACGTTCGGCGGCACGCTCGGGCTGGTGAACGTGAGCCAGCTCGCCCTCACCAACGTGAACGGCTTCACGGGCTACGTCGGCGAGACCGCCAAGGGCGGCCCGGTCGACAACAAGGGCTGGGTCATCGAGGTCACCGATAACCACGCTCCGGTCGTGACGACGCCGACCGAGTACACGATCCCCCTGAGGACGCCGTTCGCCCTCACGGGAAGCGCCACCGACTTCGACGGCGACGCGCTCACCTACATGTGGGAGCAGAACGACCGCGGCGGCGCGACCGGCACGGCACTCGTCAACAACACCAAGGCGAACGGCCCGCTGTTCCGTCAGTTCGGCACCGCGGCCAACGTCAGCGCGACGGACACGCTCCTGTCGCCCTCGCCGGGCCTGAACGCCGTCAACGGCAACCCCACGCGCGTGTTCCCGGACCTGGCGCAGATCCTTGCCAACAACACGAACGCGGTCACGGGCACGTGCCCGCCCGGCCCGCCTCCGCCGACCCCGCTCCCGCCGGATGTCAGGGACTGCTTCTCCGAGTTCCTGCCGACGGCCGACTGGGTCGGGTTCCTCGGCGACCGGACGCTGAACTTCAAGCTCACCGCGCGTGACGGCAACCCGGGAGCGGGCGGCCTCGGCTCCGCGGGCACGAGGCTCGTGCTCGCCCCGACGGCGGGGCCGTTCCTCGTCACGTCGCACGGCGCCCCCGGCGCGATCACCGGCGGCTCGGCCCAGACGGTCACGTGGGACGTCGCCGGCACGAACGCCGCTCCGGTGAACACGGCTGAGGTGAAGATCAGCCTCTCCATCGACGGCGGAGTCACGTACCCGCACGTTCTCGCTGCAGCGACCGCGAACGACGGGTCGGAGTCGGTCATGATCCCGAACACCGCGACCACGAAGGCCCGGATCAAGGTGGAGGCCGTCGGAAACATCTTCTTCGACATCTCCGGCGCCGACGTCACGATCCAGGCCGTCCCGGTCGTCACGACCACTGACCGGTCTGTCCAGTACAGCGACGGGATCGCCCCGGCGGTCGTCGTCTCGGCCACCGACGAGGACTCGCCCGGCTCGGCGCTCAGCGCCACGGCGACGGGCCTCCCGGCGGGTCTGTCCCTGTCGGTCGTCTCGACCTCGAGCGGATCGACGCTGCCGGGGACGAGGAGCTGGACGCTCGCCGGCACCACGACCGCGGCACCCGGCGCCTATCCTGTCACCGTCACCGTCACCGACGAGACCGGCGGGTCGACCACCGCCGGCTTCACGATCACGGTGACCAGGGAGGACGCGACCCCGACCTACGTCGGCGACGCGTTCGCCTACGCGGGCCCGGGCGGATCCGCCACGGTGCTGCTGCGGGCCACCGTCCGCGACAGCGCGGTCGTCCCGGGTTCGGGCGACACGGCTCCGGGCGACATCCGTAACGCGACCGTCACGTTCCGGGAGGGCTCGACGACACTCTGCGGGCCCGTGCCGGTGCAGCTGATCAACGGCTCGCTGACGACCGGCGCGGCAAACTGCACGGCGTCGCTTGCGCTCGGCTCGCACAACGTCGAGGCCGTCGTCGGCAACTACTACGTCGGGACCGGCGTCGGCCTCGTCCGCATCGTGGCGCCCGTCGGATCCCCGGCGCCGAACGACAGCCACACGAACGGCCGGGGCAACATCCTCGCCTCGTCCTCAGGCGGCGTGTACGCGGCCACCTCCGGGACGCGTGAGTACTTCGACTTCGACATCAAGTTCAACACGTCGAGCGGCCCGTCGGGCCAGGTCGAGATCCTCTTCACGTCTGGCGGCCGCTCGTACGAGATCGCGAGCAGCGACATCGACTCGCTCGGAGCTTCGCTCGCGAAGGCCGACTTCCGGGCGACCGCGACGCTGACGGACGTCACGAACCAGCGGCGCCCGATCGTGGTCGCGACCAACGTCACGCTGCACGTCGTGGCAACCGACGCGGGCGGCGACTCGATCGGCATCGCCCTCTGGAGCGGGAACAGGCTCCTCCACTCCTCCAGGTGGACGGGTTTCAGCACCCTCGAGCAGGCGCTTGCCGGCGGCAATCTGAACGTCCGCTGATCCGCTAGCGATGGGGGGCGCCGGCCCGGTCCGGCGCCCTCCGTTGTCTGGTGTCGGTGGAATGCTTGCGCACGAAGATAGATAATCGCGCTCCCAGCTAGTAGAAGGAGGAGGCCCCCCAGTGCCCTTTGCAGCTGACTATCCGTTCCTGTCAGTCCTGTGGACCATGCTCGTGTTCTTCGCGTGGGTGATCTGGT
>DAITAN010000283.1:0-3918 GCA_036824235.1 Gaiellaceae bacterium
CTCGGCGGGATCCTGCGTGTAGCGGGCCCCTCCGTACGTGAGAAGCCCGGCGTAGTCGGGCTTCTCGTCGTGGCCGCGGGGCCAGCGCTCGGTCGGGTCGATCACCGCGCGAGTCTACGCCCTCGCTCTACACGGCAACCGCTTGTTCGTGGGGGACGTCGTCGGTGAGTCCCTCCTTGAATCCAAGCCTCCAACTCGGGTACCGGAGCCGCCAGCCGAGCTCGCGCTTGGCCTTCTCGTTCGAAGCGCCGCGGGCCTCGGTCATCATCGAGACCCCGAACTCGCCGACGGCGAGCTTCCCTACCCAGGTCGGCACGTGTCGAGGCGGCTTGGCACCGATCATGGCGGCGAGGTAGGGAAGCCACTCGGACACCGGCGCCGGCTCGTCGTCGACGACGTTGTAGATCCCGGTGACGTCGCTCTCGATCGCCGCCTTCGTGGCCGTGGCGACATCGTCGATGTGGACGAACGACCAGACCCCGGTGCCCCCGCCGACGACGGGGAACTTCCGCTTGCGGACGGCCTCGAGGTGGGCTCCGCCGTCCGTCAGGCTCGTGCCGGGGCCGTAGAAGCCGCCGTAGCGCAGCGCAATACCGCCCGCCTGCGTCACGCGCTCCTCCACGTGGCGGATGGCCGCGAGCATGCCGCGCGCGGCCTCGGGCGGATCGGGGTCGAGCGGGTCCTCCTCGGTCTTGACGGGGCCGCCGACCCTGGCGTACGGCCAGCCCGCGAAGCTCTGCGCCACGACACGGGCGACGCCGGCAGCGGACGCCGCGGCGAGAAGGTTGTTCGTTCCCTCGACTCTCAGGCGATCCGTGGGCTCGAACTCCTGGGCAATCTTGCGGAAGTCGCTCAGGTCCGCGAGAGCCGTTGCCTGGTGGACGATCACCTCTGGCCGGGCCGCCGCGATCGCAGCCTCCACGGCCTCGCGGTCGAGGATGTCGAGGACGACTGGCTCGGCTCCGAGCCGACGGAGGCCGTCGACCTTCCGGGCGGAGCGGGTCGTAGCGTGGACGTCGTGTCCTGCGGTAGCGAGCAGCGGCACGAGGCGCTTGCCGACCGCTCCGGTTCCGCCTGCGATGAAGACTTTCATCGTCGTCTCCTTTCCTGGTTCACGCTCTGAGACGAACGGGCACACGCGTCTGTGACACCCGAACCGACGTGTCACAGACGACGGCTCTGTCTCGTCTTCAGGGTGTGACGCGATGGACGAGAGACCGACAGACGAGGTCTACGAGGAGCTCAGGCCGCTGCTCTTCTCGATCGCCTACCGCATGGTCGGGAGCGTCGGCGAAGCCGAGGACATCGTGCAGGAGGCCTTCCTCCGCTACCACGGCGCGGAGAGCGAGGGAGAGGAGATCGACTCGCCCAAGGCGTTTCTCTCCACGGTGACGACGCGGCTCTCGATCGACTACCTCCGCTCCGCGCGTGCCCAGCGCGAGGAGTACTTCGGCGAGTGGCTCCCCGAGCCGCTCCTCACCGACCCGGGCGCGAACACGGCGCAGCATGCGGAGACCGCCGACTCGCTCTCGCTCGCGTTCCTCGTCCTCCTGGAGAGCCTGTCGCCGGTCGAGCGGGCGGTCTTCCTGCTCCACGACGTCTTCGGCTACGGCTACGACCAAGTCTCCGACGTCGTCGGCAAGAGCGAGGACAACACCCGCCAACTGGCCGTGCGCGCACGGCGGCACGTCGACGAGCGACGGCCGCGGTTCGAGGCCTCGCGCGAGGAGCGGCAGCAGCTCGCCGAACGGTTCTTCGAGGCCGTCGAGGAGGGCGACACCGAGCGCCTTGTCGGCCTGCTCGCACACGACGTCGTCGTCTACGGCGACGGCGACAGGAGGGGCCCCGCGTGGCGCCGGCCGATCTACGGCCGGGACAATGTCTCGCGTCTCCTACTCGGCCTGCGCGACCAGTGGACGAAGGTCGGCGTCACGCTCCGCCGCACGGAGATCAACGGGCAGCCGGGCGCGATGTTCCTCGACCGCGACGGGCGGCTCATCAACGTCTTCTCGCTCGACGTCGCCGACGGGGCCGTGCAGACGATCCGCTCGATTGCCAACCCGGAGAAGCTCGGCCACCTCGGGCCGCTCGCGGACGTCCGCGAGCTCCTGCGCGAGATCCAGGACGCGCGCGGGCCGGGCTAGAAGGCGTCGAGCGACTCGCGCGCGATGCGGTCTTGCTCGAGCATGTGCGCGGTCGGATAGCCCTCGCTCGGGCTCGCGCGCCACGGGCGTCCGACGTAGCGGAGGTCGACCTCCGCCGGCAGGCCTTCCTCCAGGCGGTGGCGGATCGCGCGCCAGGCGCCCATGTTCTGCGGCTCCTCCTGCGCCCACACCACCTCGATCAGCGACGGGTACCCCGAGAGCAGCTCGTCGTAGGCCGCGACGGGGAACGGATAGAGCTGCTCGAGCCGCGCGACAGCGACGCCCTCGGCGTCGCCGAACGCCTCGTGCCCGACGATGTCGTAATACACCTTCCCCGTGCACAGGACGAGCCGCGAGATCTCGCGTTTCTCGTCGGCATCGAGCCGCGGATCGTCGATGAGCGCCCGGAAGCCGCCCTGGCTGAGCTCCGCCAGGCGCGACGTCGCTTCCTTGTGCCGCAACAGGCCCTTCGGCGTCAGGACGACGAGCGGCCTGCCCTTCGGGTGGAGGGCCTGGCGCCGCAGCAGATGGAAGTACTGGGCGGCCGTCGACGGGTTGACGATGCGAATGTTCTCCTGCGCGGCCAGCTGCATGAAGCGCTCGAGCCGCGCGCTCGAGTGCTCGGGCCCGTTGCCCTCGTATCCGTGCGGCAGGAGGAGCGTGAGGCGCGAGCTCTGCGTCCACTTGGAGAGGCCGGAGACGACGAACTGGTCGATGATGACCTGCGCCGAGTTGACGAAGTCGCCGAACTGGGCCTCCCAGAGCACGAGCGCGCGGGAGACGGCGACCGAGTACCCGTACTCGAACCCGAGCGCGCCGGTCTCCGAGAGCGGAGAGTTGTAGACCTGGAACGGCGCCCGGGAGCTCGGCAGGTGCTGGATCGGCGCGTACTTCTCACCGGTCTCGTAGTCGTGGAGCACCAGGTGGCGGTGCGAGAACGTGCCGCGCTCCGTGTCCTGGCCGGTGAGGCGCACCGGGGTCGCGTCGGCGAGAAGGCTGCCGAACGCAAGGCCCTCGGCCTGCGCCCAGTCGATGCCTCCTTGCTCGCCGAGCGTGTCCCGGCGGCGCTCGAGCGCCTTCGCGAGCTTCGGGTGCACCGTGAAGCCCTCGGGCACCTTGAGCAGACCCTCGTTCAGCTCCTCGAGCTGCGCGACGGGCACGGCCGTGTCGAGCTGCGTGTCGGCGCCGCGGCCGATGCGGCGCTCCTTGCGCCGGCCTGCCTTCGCAAACGACGCCTTGAGCTCCTCGTGGAGGGCGCGCATGCGCTCCTGGACCGCGTGCATGAAGGCCTCGGCCTCCTCCGGCGTGACAAGGCCGTCCTCGATCAGCCGCCGCGCGTACTGCTCGCGGACCGTGGGGTGCTTCTCGATCAGCTTGTACATGAGCGGCTGGGTGTAGCTCGGCTCGTCGCCCTCGTTGTGGCCGAAGCGCCGATAGCCGACGAGGTCGACGACGACGTCGTGGCGGAAGCGCGCACGGAAGGCCATGGCCAGGCGAATTGCCGAGACAGCCGCCTCGGGGTCGTCGGCGTTGACGTGCACGATCGGCGTGTCGAAGCCCTTGGCGAGGTCGCTCGAGTAGCGGGTCGACCGGCCCTCGTCGGGGTCGGTCGTGAACCCGACCTGGTTGTTGGCGATGATGTGCAGCGTCCCGCCCGTCCGGTAGCCGGCCAGTTCCTGGAGGTTGAGCGTCTCGGCCACGACGCCCTGGCCGGGGAAGGCCGCGTCGCCGTGAATGAGGATCGCGAGCGCGGCCGCCGGGTCGCGCTCGCCCT
>DAITAN010000018.1:0-14659 GCA_036824235.1 Gaiellaceae bacterium
AAGAGCCTCGCCGAGACCGATCCGGACCTGCCGCCCGCGGAGCGGGTGCGCGAAGCGCTGCGCGCGGCCTGACGCCCGGTGCGCTACATGATCGTCGAGCGGTTCCTGCAGGGACCTCGGCCCGTATACGAGCGCGCGGCCCGCGAAGGGCGGATGCTCCCGGACGGGCTCACGTACGTGGACAGTTGGGTGGATGAGCGGCTCGACCGCTGCTTCCAGCTGATGGAGACGGACGACCCGAGCCTCTTCGACGACTGGATCGCCCGCTGGCGCGACCTCGCCGAGTTTGAGGTCGTGCCGGTGCTGGGTTCCGGCGGAAGCCTCGGCTCGCGCCCTCGAATGACCCCTGCTCACGCCGACGCAGGACCGTCCGCCTCCGCGCCTAATCTCGTGTTGTGAGCGAACGCGTCACCACTGCCGTGCTGGTCCCCGACGAGGAGGAGCTGGATTCGTCGCTCCGACCGCGCTCGCTCGACGAGTTCGTCGGGCAGGAGCGCGTCAAGGAGCAGCTCTCGATCGCGCTCGAGGCCGCCAAGGGACGGGGTGAGGCGCTCGACCACGTCCTGCTCGCCGGCCCGCCGGGCCTCGGGAAGACGAGCCTCGCCTACATCGTGCGCGAGGAGCTCGGCGTGGGCCTCCGGGTGGTTGCCGGCCCGGCGCTCGAGCGCAAGGGGGACATCGCCGCGATCCTCACGACGCTGGAGGAGCGCGACGTTCTCTTCGTGGACGAGATCCATCGCCTGAACCGGGCCGTGGAGGAGATCCTCTACCCGGCCCTCGAGGACTTCCGGCTCGACATCGTCGTCGGGCAAGGGCCTGCCGCACGAACGCTGACCCTCGATCTGCCCACGTTCACGCTCATCGGCGCCACGACGCGAACGGGTCTGCTGACGACTCCGCTGCGCGACCGCTTCGGCATGACGTACAGGCTCGAGCACTACTCGCCCGAGGAACTGGGGCGCATCGTCCTACGCTCGGCCCGCATCTTCGGGGTAGAGGTCGCGGACGAGGCGGCGAAGGAGGTAGCGCGGCGAGCTCGCGGCACCCCGCGCGTAGCGAACCGGATCCTCCGGCGCGTCCGCGACGTCGCGCAGGTGCGCCACGACGGGGCCGTGACACTCGACGTGACGCGGGAGGCGCTGGAGCTGCTCGAGGTGGATGAGCACGGCCTCGAGCGGGCCGACCGGGAGCTCCTGGCGGCGATCGCGCACAAGTTCGACGGTGGCCCGGTGGGGCTTTCGACGCTCGCGGTCGCGCTCAGCGAGGAGCCGGACACGATCGAGGACGTCTACGAGCCGTACCTGCTCAAGCTCGGCCTCATCCAGCGCACGCCCCGCGGCCGGATCGTCACGGATGCGGGCCGCAAGCGGGCCGGCTCACCCGCGGCGGCGGACGCGCTCTTCTAGGCCGGATCCCGGCGCCTTGCGCGTCGCGTGACGTCTGCTACATTCGAGCGCTCGCACTTGGGAACGTCTCCGGTGGCCGTACGGCGACACTGACAAGGAGGGAGACGTGAAGGGGAGAACCATGCGATCGCTGGCCGTGGCATGCCTGCTTGCAGCGGGGCTGCTAACGGCGGGCGCGACAGCGACGGTGCCCGACCGCACGCCTCGGATGGGAGGCGGCGACGTGGCAGGCATGCAGCACGGCATGCCGGAAGGCCATCTGCCGGGCTCGAGCGCCAACGTTCGGCTCATCGGGGAGCTCGAGCCGACGGATGAGTTCGGGCCCATCGCGGAGGGCCAGATCGCCGACCTGGCGGTCTTGAAGAACTTCGCCTACCTGAACTCGTGGAACGAGCCGACCTGCACCAAGGGCGGCGTCTATGTGGTCGATATCCGGAATCCCCGGGCGCCCGTAGAAGTCGACTTCATTCCTGCGGTGCCCGGCAACTTCCACGGTGAGGGCGCCGACGTCATCAGCGCGAACACGAAGTCGTTCACGGGCGACATCCTCGCCGTAAACAACGAGAAGTGCTCGGACACGTCGGCCGGCGGCGGGTTCGACCTGTACGACGTGACCAACCCGAACAACCCGAGGACGCTGATCCAGGGTGCGGGCGACCGCGGGGGCGAGGGCCGCATGAACGGCACCCAGATCCCCAACACCTACCACAGCGTCTTCATGTGGAAGGACGACGGCAAGGTCTACCTCGTTGCCACCGACAACGAGGAGTTCCACGACGTCGACATCTACGACATCTCCAACCCGCGGGCGCCGAAGCCCGTCGCAGAATACGACCTGCTGGAAAGCTTCCCGCAGATCGGCCAGACGGCGGAGCAGCCGCGGCTGGCGGAGATCTTCCAGCACGACATGGTCACGAAGGTGATCGGCGGGCGCGACGTCCTAATCAACTCGTACTGGGACGCCGGCTACGTCATGCTGGACGTCGAGAACCCGGCGAAGGCGTTCTACGTCGGCGACTCCGACTTCGAGAACGAGGATCCGCTCGTTCCTGGGATCTCGCCGCCGGAGGGCAACGCCCACGAGGCCGAGTTCTCGCACGACAGCAAGTACTTCCTAGGAGCAGACGAGGACTTCAACCCGTATCGCTCGGACAAGTTCTTCGTCGACAACATTGAGCGGCCAGCCGTGGAGGTTGGAGGCGGAACCTCGCCTGCGTCCCTACCCGACCAGACGCTGAGCGGTAAGGTCGTTTATGGCGGCTACGGCTGTCCCCTGGATCCGACCGTGCTTCCACAGGCGGACGACTACGACACCGCCGAGCTTGGTCTTCAGCCTGGGGACGAGAAGATCCTCCTCATGCAACGTGGCCCGGACGGTGACCCGAGTGCCGACTACAACGGCAACGGCAACCTGAGCGACGACGCGTGCTTCCCCGGTGAGAAGGCGGCCAAGGCCTTCGACGCCGGCTGGGACGCTATCGTCCTCGTCGACCGCCACCTAGGCAGCGACGACACGAATAGCGTGCCGTTCTGCGGCTCGGGCGCCTTCGAGCCCGGCAAGCCGATGGTGACGATCTGCACCACGCACGCGGCGTACCACGAGCTGTTCGGGACTACGCCGATGTTCACCGTGCCGTACAACCCCGCCGACGCGCCCGCTATCGGCGCTATCAGCGTCAGGCGCGTGCGGGCGACCTCGATCTTCGACGGTTGGGGATACCTCAGCCTGTTCCGCCGCGAGGCGGGGAAGGTCGAGCGGATCGACTCGTACGCGATTCCGGAGGCCCTTGACCCGGCCTTTGCGTTCGGGTTCGGCGACCTCTCGATCCACGAGATCGCGACTGATCCCGGCCAGAACCTCGCCTACAGCTCGTACTACGCGGGCGGTATGCGCGTGTTCAGGTTCGGCGAAGCCGGAATCGAGGAAGTCGGTCACTACATCCACGAGGACGGCAACAACTTCTGGGGCGTCGAGACCTTCGTTCCGAGCGACGCTGCAGCCGGCCCGCTGGAGGGGAAGCGCCTGTTCGCGGGCTCCGACCGCGACCACGGCATCTTCATCTTCAAGTACACCGGCTAAGACCAGAAGAACAGAAGGTCAAGGAGGGGCCGGCGCAAGCCGGCCCCTCCTCGTTCAGCGCCGAAACTGGAGGTCGTGCCAGGACGGCACGGGCGCGAGCTCGAGCAATGCTCTCCCGCCGTCCGGCTCGCGGTAGCCGAAGTCGGCGGTCTCCTGGTCCCAGTCGACCTCGAGGAGGTTCTCCTTCACGCGCTGGTCGAGCCAGGCGCCTCGGAAGATGAGCTTCCGGAGCCAGTACACGAGCGACTCGTCGTTGACGAGCGCGAGGCGCTCCCAGTGACGGACGAGGTAGTCGCCGAGGCCGCTGCGGGGCTCGTCGATGCGGCCGTGGGCGGTGAGCTCCACGAGGTCGGCGGTCTCATCCTCCTCGAGCTCACCCGGGACGACGAGACCGAGCCGGACGGCCGCTGCGTTCACACGCTGTTCGAAGTCGACGCCGTTGAAGCTGAAGCGGTATCCGAGAAACTCAACGACAAAGTCGTCGCCCGAGACATAATTCGAGTCGCTCACCCCGCTCTGAGGATAGCCGGGTGCCAAAAGCGCTGTCCGTCCGACGCGCTGCCTACCTTGGAATGCGATGTACGAGGGCACCTGGACGATGAGTCCGTGCCCCCGCCAGGAGGTCCGGGAGCTCGCCCAGGCGCTCGACCTTAGCGAGACGACGGCAAGCGTCCTCGTCCGGCGGGGCTACGGCGACCCCGAGAAGGCGAAGGCCTTTCTCGCAGCCGCGCCTCCCGAGCACGACCCACGGCTGCTCGGGAACGTCGACGAGGCCTGCGCGCTCATCCACAAGACGATCGCAGCTGGCGGGCGCATCTGCGTCCACGGGGACTACGACGTGGACGGCATCTGCGCCACGGCCCTCGCCGTCACGACGCTCCGCGGCCTCGGCGCCGAGGTCGACTGGCATCTTCCGAGCCGCTTCGAGGAGGGCTACGGAGTGTCCCGCGAGACCTTGACCCGCCTCGCCCGCGAGGAGTGCGCGCTGCTTCTCACCGTCGATTGCGGGATCACGGCCGTCGAAGAGGTCGCCGAGGCTCGTGCTGCGGGCCTCGAGGTCGTCGTCACCGATCACCATCGGCCCGGCGACACGCTTCCGGACTGCCCGGTCGTCGCCACGCGGCCCTCGGAGTATCCGTTCCCGGAGCTGTGCGGCACCGGCGTCGTCTACAAGCTCCTCGTGGCACTCGGGGCGGAGGGGCTCGACCGCCACCTCGACCTCGTCGCGCTCGCCACCGTGGCCGACGTGGTGCCGCTCCTCGACGAGAACCGCGCGCTCGTCACGGCAGGGATGCGCCGCTTGGCCCGGACGGATAAGCCCGGGCTGCAGGCGCTCATGCGCGCCGCGGGCGTCGACCCGGCCGCCGTGGACACGGGCGCGATCGCGTTCCGCCTCGCGCCGCGCATCAACGCCGCCGGGCGGCTCGGCCATCCGCGCGCAGCGCTCGACCTGCTGCTCACCGAGGACAAGGACGAGGCCCGTCGGCTCGCGGGCGAGCTCGAGGAGCTGAATCGCGACCGCCAGGCGGTCGAGGAGCGGATCCTCAGAGACGCCATGCGCCAGGTGGAGGAATGGCCCGAGCCCCAGCAGCGTCGCCTCGGCTACGTGATCGCCGGCGAGGACTGGCATCGCGGCGTCATCGGCATCGTGGCGTCGCGGCTCGTGGAGCGGTTTCGCCGTCCGGTCGTTCTCATCGCCGGCGGGGAGCCCGGCGAGGAGTGGACAGGCTCCGGACGCTCGATCCCGAGCTTCGACCTCCACGGCGCGCTGGGAGCATGCTCGTCGCACCTTTCACGCTGGGGCGGCCACAGGGCCGCGGCCGGCCTGTCGATCAGCCCCGACGAGGTCGAGGCGTTCGCGCAGGCGTTCGCCGCGCACGCCGCGGGAGTGATGGTCGAGGACGACCTGCAGGCGGTGACGACGGTCGACGCCGTCGTGCAGGGGAGGGAGCTCACGCTCGGGCTCTGCGAGGAGCTGGAGCGCCTCGAGCCGTTCGGGCTCGGGAACCCGAACGTGACCCTGCTCGCGGTGGGTTGCGAGCTCTCGGAGCTCGGCGCCGTGGGGGACGGGAAGCACCTGCGCCTCGCGGTCACCGCCGCGGGGGCGCGCTCGGGCGCGATCGCGTTCGGCCGGGGCTCGTCGGTCGACCGGTACCGCCGACAGGGGCGCTTCGACGTCGCGTTCCGGCTCGCGGCAAACCGCTGGAACGGGACCGTCGCGCCGCAACTCGTCGTCCGCGAGATCTTCGACACGCCGGCGCGCTACGAGGAGCTTCGCCTGGCGCTGCTGGCCGAATGGAAGGCGGGGCCGGACGACTGGACGCCCCGAGCGCGCGAGATCTTCACCGAGCTCGGCCTCACGAACGGTGCCACCGCGTGGCGGCCACTCGTGGAGTCGCCGACGTTCCTCGCCGCCCTGCACGAAGAGCCCGCCGCGGCTGCGGCCTAGCCGCGGCAGCCTGAGGTCCTAGCCCGAACGGGGGCAGGAGACCGGCACCCCGGGAGCTAAGATGAGTCCATGGCGGGTCAGGTGCTCACGGCGTCCGCCGAGCGGCATCACGAGCTGTTCGACCGGCTCCTTGCCGAGGTGGCGGCCTACAACCCCGATGTCGATCGGGATCTGTTGGAGCGCGCCTATCACTTCGCCTCGGAGGCGCACGCCGACCAGCAGCGCCGTAGCGGCGAGGACTTCATCCTTCACCCACTCGGCGTGGCGCAGATCCTCGCGGAGCTGCGCCGACACGATGCGACCATCGCCGCCGCCCTTCTCCACGACGTCGTCGAGGACACGGAGAGCACCATCGAGCAGGTGCGCGAGGAGTTCGGGGACGAGGTCTCCCGGCTCGTCGAAGGCGTCACCAAGCTCACGCGGATCCGCTTCCAGAGCCGCGAGCAGGCACAGGCGGAGAACTACCGCAAGATGATCGTGGCGATGGCGCAGGACCCCGACGTCATCCTGATCAAGCTCGCCGACCGCCTTCACAACATGCGGACGATCGAGTACCTCGGGAAGCAGAAGCAGCTCCAGAAGGCCCGGGAGACGCTCGAGGTCTACGCGCCTCTCGCGCACCGACTCGGTATCCACACGATCAAGTGGGAGCTCGAGGACCTCGCCTTCCAGACGCTGCACCCGCGCAAGTACGTCGAGATCCAGGCGATGGTCAACCAGCGCCGAGCGGAGCGGGAGAAGTACGTGCAGGCAGCCGGGACGACGCTCGAGCGCGAGCTCCAGAAGGTCGGCATTCCGGCCGAGATCGCCTCGCGCGCGAAGCACTTCTACTCCATCTACGAGAAGATGGTGAAACGCGGGAAGGAGTTCAACGAGATCTACGACCTGACCGCGATGCGCGTCCTCGTCGAGCGGGACGGCAAGGAGGGCGAGCGCGACTGCTACGGCGCGCTCGGTGTCATCCACTCCCTCTGGAAGCCGATGCCGGGGCGCTTCAAGGACTACGTCGCCATGCCCAAGTTCAACATGTACCGCTCGCTGCACACGACGGTGATCGGACCGGAGGGCAAGCCGCTCGAGATCCAGGTGCGCACGCGCGAGATGCACGAGACGGCCGAGAAGGGCATCGCCGCGCACTGGCTCTACAAGGGCGCCAAGGGCAAGAAGGCAGCCGACGCCGAGCTCGCTTCCTGGATGAAGCAGCTCGCGGACTGGCAGCAGGAGGAGACGGACTCGCGTGAGCTGCGGCGGGCGTTCCCGGAGCTCGCCCTCGACGAGGTGTACGTCTTCACGCCCAAGGGCGAGGTCAAGACGCTCCCCGCCGGCGCGACGCCCATCGACTTCGCCTACTCCGTGCATACGGACGTCGGTCACCGCACCGTCGGCGCGAAGGTGAACGGCCGCATCGTCCCGCTCCACTACCAGATGCGCAGCGGCGACTTCGTCGAGATCCTCACGTCGAAGCAGGCGAGCCGCGGCCCGTCGCGCGACTGGCTCTCGCTCGCGGTCTCCTCGCGCGCGCGCAACAAGATCAGGCAGTGGTTCAGCCGCGAGACGCGCGAGGTCGCCGAGCAGCGGGGGCGCGACGCGCTCGAGAACGCGCTCAAGCAGCACAACCTCCCGTACAAGAAGCTGTCCGGCTCGCCGCTCCTCGCCGAGATCATTCGCGAGATGGGCTTCAAGAAGGCCGAGGACTTCTACCTCGCCCTCGGCTCCGGCAAGCTCCAGGTCTCGCAGGTCGCCAACAAGGTCCTCCACCGACTCAAGACCGACCAGGTGGTCGAGGAGGAGACGCTCCCGCGCAAGCCCAAGGAGCGCGAGGCGGTCGCGTCGCAGAACTTCGGGATCCACGTCCCCGGGGTGGTGGACGTGCTCGTGCGGCTTGCCAAGTGCTGCACGCCCGTGCCGGGAGACGAGATCGCCGGCTACATCTCGCTCGGCAAGGGCATCACGATCCACCGGCTCGACTGCCCGAACGTGAAGGCGCTCATGCGGAATCCCGAGCGCTTCACCCCGGTCGAGTGGGACGGCGGCGCCTCCCAGAGCTTCCGCGTCCAGATCGCGGTCGTCTCCTGGGACCGCCCGCGCCTGCTCGAGGACGTGGCGCGGACGTTCGCCGAGCACGGGACCAACATCGTCGAGTACGGCGGCCACGTCGAGGATCAGATGGCGAAGAACTGGTACGTGGCCGAGGTCGGGGACATCAAGGCGCTGCGCGCGCTTCTCGGCTCGCTCCGCAACCTCGAGTCCGTCTTCGACGCCTACCGCGTCACGCCGTCCTGATGGCCGACCAGCGGCTCGCGATCCTCGAGGATCTCGAGCGCGCCGAGGACGAAGTTGCCGCCGAGATGGCGGAGATCGACGAGCTCTACGCAGCCTCCGAGGATGTCCGTGGACGCGCGCTCGACCTCGTCGCGTTCCTCGAGGCGCTGCCGGCGGAACGCGATGCCGCACAGCGCGAGATCGAGGGCTCCGCGCTGGCTCTCGAGGAGTCCGAGGCGGCGGCCCAGCGGGCGGAGCAGGAGCTTGCGGCCGCGGAGGCCGCCGGTGACGAGGAGCGCCTGGCAGCCGCGCGCCGATTCCACATTCGCATACGCGACGCCCTGGGCCTCGCCGAGCGCCGGGCACGCGACGCGCACGCTCGCCGCGCGGAGCTGGAAGCCGCAGCAGCCGCAGCCGAGGAGGAGGCCAGGCGCCTTGCCGCACGCGCCGACGAGCTCGCAGCGGCCCTGAGCCGGCGCCCGCGCGTCGCCTTCCAGACCGGCGTCCGCTCCGGCGCCGACCCCGCAGAGATCGCGGAGTGGGGGACGCAGGCGCGCGCGGCCCTGCTCGTCGCGCGCAGTCAGGTCGCGGCCGAGCGGGATGGACTCGTACGGCAGGCGAACGAGCTGGCGGCCGTCGCCGTGGGCGAGCCCATAGCCGCGATGAGCGCGGCGGGTGCGGCCGACCTTCTCCGCCGGACGCTCGAGCGCCGGTAGCCGCGAACGGCCCGGGCATCCCTCGTTCGAGGGACTCTCTCACCCTTTCGGGTCACTCGAACGGGTGAGAGGTAACCCGATCGGGGGATGCGGGGGCCTCGGGGCCGGCCGACGAACGGTGCGAGGCGTCAGATGCGTCACGTCCAGAATTCCCCTGCTCACAGGCTGGGCCGCGAGGCGGCAGGGCTCGAGCTCGTCCTCGTGCTCGCCACGGTCCTGCTCCTGGCCAAGCTCGGCCCGCCGACACCGGTGGAGCGGGGCGACTGGATCATGTTCGGCATCCTGCTGCCCCTCGTCGCAGTCTCCCATCTGCTGGGCGCCGACCGTGCCAAGCACCAGGGCTCGCAGCTCTCCCTGGCTCCGTTCTTCACGGCGGTCCTCGTCCTGCCGCCGTCGCTGTTCGTCCTGCTCATCGCGCTTGCGTTCGTGCCCGAATGGCTACGGACGCGCAGCGACTGGTACATCGCCGTCTTCAACCTCTGCAACTACGTCGGCCCTGCGCTCCTCGCGCGGGCCGTGTTCGACGCCGTGGACGGGAGCTCGGCCGCCGGCTGGACCCTCGCGGCCGCCGCGGCAATCCTGGCGTTCCTCATCCTTCACTACGGTCTCCTGGCAGCCGTCCTCAGGCTTGCCAGGGGCGTCAGCCTCCGCGACACGATCCGCTTCGACTGCGTGCTCATCGACACGGGCCTGCTGTCGCTCGGCGCCATCGCCGCCGCGCTATGGGGCGACTATCCGGGCCTTGCGGCCCTGACGCTTCTTCCCATGGCGCTCGCGTACCGTTCCCTCGCGATCCCCGCGCTCGTCGAGGCGACGCGCATCGAGCCCAAGACGGGGCTCTACAACGTTCGCCACCTCAAGGCCGCCGTGGCCCAGGAGCTGGGACGCGCGGCGCGGTTCGACCGCCCGGTGGCGCTGCTCATGGTCGACGTCGACCACCTCAGGGACATCAACACCGCCCGCGGGCACCTCGCCGGCGACCGCGCGCTCGCGAGCGTCGCTGCGGCGCTCAGGGATTCGACTCGCGAGTACGACGTGGCCGCGCGCTTCGGCGGCGACGAGTTCTGCGTCCTCCTCCCGGAGACGGACATGGGGGGCGCCATGACGGTTGCCGAGCGCATGCGTTCCAGGGTGGAGGAAGTCACGCGCGCTGACGACATCCCCGTCACGGTCTCGATCGGCGTCGTTTCCCATCAGGGAGCCGGCCCGAGCGTCGAAGGCCTTATCCTCGCCGCGGACACCGCCGCCTACCAAGCGAAGGCGAGCGGCCGGAACGCGATCGCGGCCGCCGAGCTCGCCGACCCGGTGCGCGAGGCCGAGCGCGTCCTGCGGGACTCGCTCGCGGTCGACTAGGGCACGTACAGGATCTCGAGCTTGATCCCGTCCGGGTCGTAGAAGAAGACGGCGTAGTAGCCCGGGCGGTAGTCGTACTCCTCGGGGCCGCTCTCGATCTCGGCGCCCTGCGCGTGGAGCCACTCGGCCCGCTCGTCCACGACCTGACGGGAGTCGACCTCGAAGGCGACGTGGTGCACGCCGACGCCGTAGCGGTCGTACGGGGTCGGGTGGGCATCCGACTGCTTCTCGCGCAGCCCGATGGAGAAGTTCCCGGCCGGCTCCTCGCCTGGGCGCGAGATGTAGACGATCTTCTCGCCGCGCTCCCCCACGATCTCGGTGGCGCTCGTCAGCCCCAGGAGCCCCTGGTAGAAGGGCAGGCTCTGCTCCAGCGAGGTGACGACGAGGTCGAGGTGGTCGAGGGCCTTGATCACGGGCTCCACTCCTTTCCGCCGGTGTCCCAGCCGACCAGGCAGTGGGGGGAGATGAGGAGCGCGACCCGCTCCAGGAACTCGCTGTCCTCGGGCCCGAACGCCGCCGGGACGTCCGAGTCGATGTCGATTTCGCCGACCACGCGCCCTTCGTAGGCGATGGGGACGACGATCTCGCTCCGCGTCGAGACGAAGCAGGCGAGGTAGCGGTCGTCGGCGTTCACGTCGTCGACGATCTCGGTCACCCCGCTCGCCGCCGCGGCGCCGCAGATGCCCTGGCCGATCGGGATCCGGACGTGCGCGGTCGCCTGCGGGCCCTTCCACGGCCCGAGGACGAGATCGCCGCCCTCGACGAGATAGATGCCGACCCAGGAGTACTGCTCGAAGCGGTCGTGCAGCACCTCGACCGTCTTCCGGAGAACCTCGTCGGCCTCCGACTCGCGGTTGACGATCCGGTCGACGGCCTCGAGTCCGCCGCGATATGCGTCCACGGTCGCGCTCATCCGGCCGGCACCGCCTGCTGGAGGTCGGCGCCCTCGAACTCCGCGATCGCTCCCCGGTACTCCTCCGAGATCGGCGTCGGGCGCCGGTCGGGGCCGGCGACGAGCACGAGGGTCTGGTCGGCCGTGCACATGAGCACGTCGTCCTCGACGCGGAAGGCGCAGTACTCGTTCGTGATGCTAGTGCGGCCGATGCGCTTCGTCCGCACGAAGACCTCGAGCATGTCGTCGAACCGCGCCGGCGCCTCGTACACCACCGACGCGCTGCGCATGACGAAGTCCTTCCCGACCGCCTCGCGCCGCAGCAGGCCGAGGTGGCGCTCGTACTCCACGCGCGCAATGTCGAAGTAGGGCAGGTACCGGCCGTAGTAGACGATTCCCTGGGCGTCGGTGTCCGAGAAGCCGACCCGGGTGAAGGCCGAGAACTTGAAGGGCGGCTTGCGGTCGTTGGGCTGGCCGAGCTGGACGGTCATGGCGCCGCCCATCCTAGCCTCGTGGCGGTTGCGTTTTTCCTGCACCCGTGGCAACCTGCCTGCCTTCAACCCGGGGATCTCTTGAAAGAGGGGAATCTATGAAACGCCTAGTTCTGGGCTTCGCCCTGGCCTCCGTGCTGCTCGTATTCGGGCCGTCGGTGGCAGGGGCCAAGCAGTCCACGTCGATTTCGCTCGACATGTATCGGGCGGTCGTCACGCAGGCCGAGTACGCGGACCTGTCTGAGAAGGGCTACGACATTGCCGCGGCCGACGTACGCGGCGGCGGGAAGGTCGAGCTCCAGATCGTGCTCGACACCGCTCAGCTCTCCACGCTGCGCAACGAGGGCCTCAAGGTCGAGGTGCTGAAGAACGAGTTCGGCGTCAGCGCCCGGCAGTTCGCCGCACTCCAGGCGGCGGAGGGCTTCAACGTCTGGCGCGACTACGACGGTCCTGACGGCCATCGCGCACAGCTCTACGCGATCGCGGGAGCCAACCCCGGCATCACCAAGCTGGTGGTCCTGGGCCGCACGATTCAGGGCAGGGAGCTCATCGCCCTCAAGGTCACGCAGGACGCGCGCAAGAAGGACGGACGCAAGCCGGCGGTCCTCTACACGTCGAACCAGCACGCGCGTGAGTGGATCACTCCCGAGGTCAACAGCCGGCTGATGAAGTACTTCGTGAACGGGTGGCGTAACGGCGACCAGGGGATTAGAAAGCTCCTGCGGGAGAACGAGTTCTGGTTCGTCATCGTCGCCAATCCCGACGGCTACCAGTACACGTTCGCGAGCGCCGACACCCGCCTCTGGCGGAAGAACCTGCGCGACAACAACGCGAATGGAACAACTGAGGTCGGCGATGGTGTCGACCCGAACCGCAACTACCCGGCGCACTGGAAGTACGACGAGGAGGGCTCCTCGAGCGTCCCCTCGAGCGACACGTATCGCGGGCCCTCGGAGGCCTCCGAGGCGGAGACGCAGGCGATCATGCGCCTCTACGATCGCGTCGACTTCGCCTTCCACGTCAACTGGCACTCGGCCGGGCAGTGGCTCCTCTACCCGGAGGGCTGGCAGACCGGGACGCCGACGGCGGACGACCCGATCTACTTCGCGCTGTCCGGGAACCTGGACAACCCCGCGATCGAGGACTTCCATCCGGGCCTCTCCTCGGATGTCCTCTACGTCACGAACGGCGAGACGACCGACTTCGCGCATGCGGAGCAAGGCACGCTCTCGTGGACGCCCGAGCTCTCCGAGGGCTGTGACGGCTGCGGCTTCGTGTTCCCGGACGACGAGGCCCTCGTCCAGGCCGAGTTCGAGCGGAACCTTCCGTTCGCGCTCGACGTCGCCAAGTCGGCGAAGGATCCGGACGACCCGGTCTCGCACCTCGGCATCGATACGAAGCCGTTCTACCTGAAGAGCGACGACACGTACAAGACCGGGGTCCCCGGAGCGAACTTCACGTTCGCGGTCTCCTACGGCGACCCGCAGGAGGTCCGCGTTCTCGCCAAGAAGACGCTCCGAAACGTGGATCTCAAGTACCGGATCAACGGCGGCAAGGTGCAGAGCGCCAACGCCAGCAAGTTCAAGGGCGGCGACCGCTACGGCGTGACCGCCGTCTACTACCAGGTCATGCACAGCTGGGTCAGGGGAACCAAGCCCGGCGACCAGGTGACCGTCTGGTTCGAAGGCAAGGAGAAGGGCAAGCGAGCCACGAGTGACTCGTTCACGTACAGGGCGGCCGTCGAGTCGAAGAACGACGTGCTGATCCTCGCGAACGAGGACTACACCGGCGCATCGCCCGTGTACGCGAACGCCACGGCGCCCAACTACCTCTCCTACTACCAGGACGCCCTGGAGGACAACGACATCGGCTACGACGTCTACGACGTCGACGCCAACGGCCGAACGGCGGCCACTGCGCTCGGCGTCCTCTCGCACTACGACGCCGTTGTCTGGTACACGGGCAACGACGTGATCACGCGAGAGCCCGGCTGGGGTGGCGGCAACATGTCGCGGATCGGGATGGATCAAATCCTCAACGTCCGGGCGTACCTGAACGAGGGCGGCAAGGCCCTCTGGACGGGCAAGAACGCCGGGCTCCAGCACTCGACCAACCAAGCTCAGCTGTACGACCCGACCGCAGCCAATGCGCAGTGCTCTGCGATCCTGCCGTTGCCGACCACCGATCCGCGGCGCTGCCTCGTGGCGCACGGCTCGGGCGACCTCCAGGGCGACGTGCTCGAGTACTGGTTCGGCGGCTTCCTGCTCAACAACGCCGCTGGTCTCGACGCGGACGGGAACGTCTTCGACGTCCTCGGCGTCGACACGCCGTTCGACTCGTTGACGCTCATGTTCAACGGGGCCGACAGCGCGCAGAACGGCGACAACGCGAACTCGTTCATCGCGACGAGCGGCATCCTGCCGCCGGACGAGTTCCCGCAGTTCGAGAGCTGGGTATCGTCGCGCTACGACCGCCCCGGCGGGCCGTTCGACCCGCACACGGGCGCTTCGTACGCGTACTCCCAGATCGCTGATGTGTCGTTCAAGAGCCTCTCGCGGACGGTCTCCGTCCCCGGCGGGGGCGGCGCCCTGACGTTCTGGACGTCGTACAACACCGAGGCCGACTGGGACTTCCTCTTCGTGGAGGCCCGCCAGGTCGGCACCGAGGTCTGGACGACGCTGCCGGACGCGAACGGAAACACCACTCAGAACACCGGCCAGAGCTGCCTGGCAAGCAACTCGAGCGGCTGGCGGACCCTGCACCCCTGGCTGGATCACTACCAGACCCAGAACACGCCCACGACGTGCCTGCCCACCGGCACGAGCGGCGCGTGGCATGCGGCCGCCGGCGACTCCGGAGGCTGGGAGCAGTGGAGCATCAACCTGGGCGCCTACGCGGGCCAGCAGGTCGAGATCCGCATCTCCTACGCCAGTGACTGGTCGACGCAGGGGCTCGGCGTCTTCGTCGACGACGTGACCCTGCCCGACGGCTCGTCGACCTCCTTCGAGGG
>DAITAN010000284.1:0-3866 GCA_036824235.1 Gaiellaceae bacterium
CGGCGGCGTCGACGTCCTCGGGCCCTGCCTGCGGGACGGCGGTGATCGCCGAGCCGGTCGCAGGGTCGTACGTCGGGAATGTCCGCCCGTCGAGGGCCGCGCGCCACTCGCCGTCGACGAGCAGGCCGTGCTCGCGGGCGAGGAACGCGCGCGTCGGCTCGGAGAGCCGCTCGTCTGCCGCGGCGTCTACGGCCATCGCTCGAGGTAGAACTCTCGCTCCCACTCGGACACGTGCGACCAGTAGCGGTCGAGATCGTCCTGGCGAATGCCGACGAACGTTTCGTAGAGCTCGGGCCGGAGGATCTCGCGCATGAGGTCGTCGGCCTTGAATGCGTCGATCGCCTCGTTGAGCGTGGTCGGGATGCGCTGCTCGCGCGGGATCGTGAGGTCCTGCATCAGGTTCCCCTCGACCGGATCGCCGGGATCGATCCCGTTGCGAACGCCGTCGAGGGCGGCGACCAGACACGCGGCTACCGTGAGATACGGATTGCACGAGGCGTCCATTGCCCTCGCCTCGATCACCGACGACGGGCGCACGCGGAAGAGGCACGAGCGGTTGTCGAAGCCGTACGAGCGGTGGAACGGCGCCCACATGCCGATGTCCCAGAAGCGCTTGTAGGAGTTCGCGGTCGGCGCGGCGATCAGCGTCATCGCGTCGGCGTGCTCGACCAGCCCGCCGACGAAGTTGACGCCGAGCTCGCTCAGACGGCACGGGGCCTTGAGCTCCCCGACGAGCAGGTTCTCGCCGGCCTCGTTCATCACGGACAGGCTGTGGTGATGGCCGTTGGCCGAGCAGCCCATGAACGGCTTCGCCATGAAGGTGGCGATCAGCCCGTGCTTGCGCGCGACGATGCGACAGAGCTGCCGGTAGGTGTAGAAGTTGTCCACGTACGCGAGCGGCGTGCCCGGGAACTGGTTCACCTCCACCTGGGACTTGTCCTCGGAGTCCGCGTGCGAGATCGGCAGGCCCATGCCCCGTCCGTACTCCATCAGGTCGAGCAGGATCGGCTCCCACTCCTCCAGGTAGGCGATCTCGTAGAACGCGAACGGGTTGGTCGTGTGCTCGAGCTCGCCGTCGTCCTTGCGGCGGAGCCACATCAGCTCGGGCTCGATGCCGACCACCATGTTCGCGCCGACCTCCTCGCGGAACGTGTGCTCATGGCGTGCGAGGTTCCCGCGCGGGTCCAGGTCACGTAGATCGCCCGAGTCGCTGTCGTAGTAGAAGCAGAACATGCGGGCCAGCCGCGGCTCCCACGGGAGCCTGCGGAACGTCGCCGGGTCCGGGACCATCGTCCCCTCGGCGTCCTCTTCCTTGAACCCGATCGGGCTGCCCCAGACGGTCCCGCGGAAGTCCGTCATCGCCATGGGGTGGAGGCTGATCCCGTTGTTTGCGATCTGCTGGAAGTTGTCGCGGGTGACGAACTTCCCGACCGGGCGCCCGTCCACCGAGGGCGAGACGAGGTAGACGCCCTCGATGCCCTCGACCTCCATCCGGCGGTGGAGCTCCGCCACAGCTGCGCGGTGCTCGGGCGACTCCGTCCAGCCCTTGTAGTTGGAGAGGACGTCGAAGGGCGGGGTCGGCGCGACGATGTCGTCCTGGCCGGGTTCGGTCACAGAAAACTCCTTTGGTCTTCGGACTTCGGATTCTGAGGCCACGGCCGACCCAGCCGTCGGATCAACCGGCGGCCGCGCCGCTGACGGCGCTGCTGAGCAGGTAGTCCTCGTCCGTCGCGTTGACGAGCCTCCGCTCCCTGATGTACGGAAGCGGAACGCGCGGGTTCGGCGAGTCGATCTCGCGCGCGAGCCGGTGCCCGCTGAAGACGGCCTCGGCGATGAGCGACGGCAGCAGGCAGTCGCCGATCTGGTAGAGGCCGTTGATCCCCGCGGCCGCGAGGGCGTCCTCGTCGGCCGACAGCTCGCGGTAGAGCGCGTCGTCCGAGATCCGCTGGGTCACGAGGACGACCGTGTCGGCTTCGACTACCCGCTCCTCGTCCGTCCAGATGTCCGCGAGCGGTGCGGAGCCCGGCTCGACGCTCATGAGCACGTGCTCGAGGACGACGTTGACGCCCAGCTCTCGGAGGGTCCGGTTCAGCCGGGGAGACTCGAGGGTGTAGCGCGTGTAGGGGGCAACGCCGTCGAACGGGGTGACGTACGTGACGTCCTTGCCGTCCCGCGCGAGCTTCTCGGCGAGGCTCGCGCCCGTGAAGTACATCTCGCAGTCGTAGATCACCACCTGCTGGCCGACGTCCTTTCCTTCGAGCATCAACTGCTCGGGCGTCACGACGTGGTCGAGCGACGCGTCGGCGCCGGGAATCGGCTCGTTCGTGATCCCCTGGAAGCCGTCCGGCGCCCAGTGCGACCCGGTCGCCACGACCACGATCTCGGCGCCGTAGTCGAGCACGCCTGCGGCGTCCAGCGTCGTTCCGGGGATGATCTCGACGTTCTTCAGCTTGTCGAGCTGGATCTGGCGGTAGTTGACGACGCGGCCCCATTCGCCCAGACCCGGCAACTGCGGCACCCAGCGCATGTGCCCGCCGATCGCGGGAGCGCTGTCCACCAGGTGCACGCGACGCATGCCGCGCTTGCCCAGCACCAGCGCGCATTCCATGCCGGCCGGCCCGGCGCCGATCACGAGGACGTCGTTGTCCCAGTTCGCGGCCTGCGTGAACTTCTCCGGATGCCAGCCGCGCCGGTACTCCTCGCCCGACGTCGCGTTCTGGGTGCAGACGAGCGGCGGGCCGCCAATCTCCCAGCGCGAGATGCAGACATTGCAGCCGATGCATTCGCGGATGTCGTCGAGTCGGCCCTCCTTGATCTTCAGGGGCAGAAAGGGGTCGGCGATGGACGGGCGGGCCGCGCCGATGATGTCGCACTGGCCGCTGGTGATGACCTCGACCATCGTGTCCGGGTTGACGAAGCGGCCGACGTTGAGCACCGGCTTCTTTGTGTGCTGCTTGACCTTGTCGACGAACGGGCCCTCGTGGTTCTCCGCGTGCGTGCGGGAGGGCGCGGCGTCCTCGCCCCACTCGACGGCGTTGCCGACGTTGATGTCCCACATGTCCACGAGGTCGTCCATGTGCTCGATGAACTGGACGCCCTCGCCCTCCTGGCGGATGCCCCGGTCCCCGAGGCCATGGGGAAAGTCGAGCGTGTCGACGCCGAAACGGATCGAGATCGCGCAGTCGTCGCCGATCGCCTCGCGGACGAGCTCGAGCACCTCCCGGCTGAAGCGCGCCCGGTTCTCGAACGAGCCTCCGTACTCGTCGCTCCGCCGGTTGAAGAACGGCAGGAGGAACTGGTGGAGGAGGGCTTCGTTGTGCGCGCAGTAGAGGACGAGGATGTCGAAGCCCGCGTCGCGGGCCCGCTTGCAGGCATCGACGTACAGCTGCTGCACCTCGCGGATGTCCTGCTTGTCCATCTCCTTGCAGGAGCGCATGAACGCGAACGGGCTTCCGATCGCCGATGCGCCGCGTGCGGGCACCCGGCTTTCCAGCCCGCACGCGTTCAGGCCGCCGTGCCAGATCTCCACGGCGGCGAGGGCATCCTGCTCGTGGAGCATGTCGCACATCAGGCCGAGGTTGCGCACGTCCCCGTCGTCCCAGAGCCGTGCGCTCACTCGGTGGATGTCGTCGCTCTCGGGCCCGATCGAGCAGTACTCCGTGCACACCGCGCCCCAACCGCCCTCGGCCTTCATCGCCCGGAAGTGCGACTGGAAACCGGGCCGCTCCGAGCCCGCGCCGTTGCAGTGCGCGACCTGGAAGAAGCGGTTGGGCAGCACCTTCGGGCCGATCTGGATCGGCTCGAAGAGGATGTCGTACTTGGGGTCGCGGGCCATCTCTCGACTACCTCGCGGCGGGTCCGGGTAC
>DAITAN010000285.1:0-3839 GCA_036824235.1 Gaiellaceae bacterium
GGGCTGTCCACGACCTGCGGCTCCTCGTCCATGACGTCCATGATCTTGTCGAGCGCAGCCGTGGCGGAGAGGAACGTGTTGTAGAGCTGCGACAGCTGCTGGATGGGATCGAAGAAGTTCGAGAGGTAGAGGAGGAAGGCGAAGAGCGTGCCGACCGTGACCTCACCCTCGAAGGCGAGCCAGCCGCCGTAGCCGAGGACCGTGGCAATCGCGACCGCAGAGAGGAAGTCGACGAACGGGAAGTAGAGGCCGTTGAGGATGACGGTCTCCTGGTTGGACTCGCGGTAGTGGTCGTTGACCGAGCGGAACTGGCGCTGGTTCGTCGGCTCCCGCGTGAACGACTGCACGACGCGCATGCCAGCGATGTCCTCGGCAAGCGTGGCCGTGACGAGCCCGAGGCGCTCTCGAACGGCGCGATAGGCGCGCGACGAGCGGTGGCGGAAGACCGTGGTCGCGATCGCCATCAGCGGGAAGACGGCGAGGGCCGCCAGGGCGAGGCGCCAGTCGAGGAAGAAGAGGATGATCGCCGAGCCGAGGAGCAGGAGCGTGTTCTGGAAGAGGCTCGTGACTCCGTCGGTGACGAGCTGATCGAGCGCCTCGACGTCGTTCGTCAGACGGCTGATGATGACCCCTGCCCGGTTCCGCTCGAAGTAGCCGAGCGACAGGCGCTGGAGGTGGCGGAAGAGCGTGTTGCGGAGGTCGGCCAGGATCCGCTCGCCTGTCCAGCCCGTGAAGTAGGTCTGCGCCGCGCTCGTGAAGAGGTTGGCGAGACCGGCGGCGACGAAGAGCGCCACGATGACCGTGAGTGCTTCGATGTCGCCCTTGCTGATCCCGTCGTCGATGGCGAGCTTGGCCAGGAACGGCGGGGCGAGCGCCGTCAGCGTGGCCGCCATGAGCGAGCCGATCGCGAGCCCGGTGCGGAGCCGGTACGGCGCGGCGAGCCGGGCGAGCGTCGAGACCCGGCGCACGGTGCGCGCCCAGGACCAGTCGTCGACCTCGGCGCCCCGCTGCATCGTCAAGTGGGATCCCGCCTGCCAGACCTTCATCGTGGGCCCCCGTCTCGGTTCGGCGGGTCGTCGAACCGTTCTCCACGCGCGTGCGCGTCGTAAACGGGAGACCCACCTCCCCAACCCGATGGCTCGAGCCTAACGCCGAAAAGCGCGCGTGTGGGCGCCCAGGCCGTGCCGAGATTGTGCCGATTCGCGAGCCTCATGCGCCCGCCGCCTCCAGGCGTTCGCCGCTCGCCTCGACGCGCTCGGAGAACTCGCGTTCGAGCAGGCCGTGCTCGTAGATCTCGCGGAACACGGGGCTCGTCTCCAGCAGCTCCTCCTGCGTCCCGCGCGCGGCGATCCGCCCGCTGTCGAGCACGACGAGCTCGTCGGCGAGCGCGATCGTCGAGAGCCGGTGGGCGACGATCAACGTCGTCCGGCCCTTCATCGCCTCGCGCAGGCCGAGCCGGATGCGCGCCTCGGTTGTGGCGTCGACCGACGCGGTGGCGTCGTCGAGGATGAGGATCCGCGGGTCGAGGATGAGTGCGCGCGCGATCGCGACGCGCTGGCGCTGTCCGCCGGAGAGCGTGATCCCGCGCTCCCCGATCACGGTGTCGTAGCCGTTGGGCAGCTCTTCGATGAACTCGTGCGCCTGCGCGAGGCGCGCGGCGCGGACGACGTCCTCATCGGTCGCGTCGGGCGCGCCGAACGCGATGTTCTCCCGCACCGATGCGGAGAAGAGGAACGGGTCCTGGGCGACGATCCCGATCGCGCGCCGCAGGGACGGGAGCTTGACGTCGCGCACATCCACGCCGTCGATGGTCAGGCGGCCGGACGTGACGTCGTAAAAACGCGGGACCAGGGAGGCCAGCGTCGTCTTGCCCGAGCCCGTGTGCCCGATGAGGGCGATCGTCTGCCCCGGCGCGACCTCGAGGTCGATCTCGTCGAGCACAGGTCTGTCCTGCGTGTATTCGAAGCCCGCGCGCTCGAAGACGATGCGCCCGTCGCCCGGCGGGAGCTCGCGTGCGTCGGGCGCGTCGGTCACGTCCTCGTGCTCGTCGATCACCTCGAAGATCCGCTCGCCCGACGCGGTGGCGCGCTGCGCCTGGCCGATCCACATGCCCAGCATCCGGAGCGGCATCACGAGCATGAGCACGAGCACGTTGAACGCGAAGAACTGATCGAGCCCGAGCGAGCCGTTCGCGACCATGCGGCCGCCGAACAGGAGGACGGCCGCCTGTGCAAGCAGTGGCAAGAACGACAGAAGGGGCACGTAGATCGCGCGCTGCCGGTTCGCGTCGATCGAGCGGCTGAAGACGCTCTCCGTCCGCTCCGAGAACTTCGCGGTCTCGTTCCGCTCCTGCGCGAAGGACTTCACGACGTGGACGCCCACGATGTTCTCCTCGGCGACGGTCGCGACGTCGGCCATCTTCTGCTGGACGTCGCGCAGAACCGGGTGCGAGACGCTGGAGTAGCGGTACGCGAGGAAGACGAGCACCGGCGTGAAGGCCGTCGCGGCGAGCGCGAGCCGCCAGTCGACGATGAAGAGTACGACCGACACTCCCACGATCGTGAGCACGTGCTGGAAGAAGAAGATGAGGCCGTAGCCGAGGAAGAAGCGCACCGACTGAAGATCCACCGTTGCGCGTGACATCAGCTGGCCGGTCTGGTGGCGGTCGTAGAAGCCGAACGAGAGGCGGAGCAGCTTCGCGTAGACAGCGTCGCGCATGTCGTACTCCACTCCGAGCGCCTGGCGGCCGGAGATGAGGCGGCGCCCGACCATGAAGAGCGCCCGCACGAACCCAACGAGCAGCACCGCGATGGCGATCGTCCAGAGCTCACGCCGGTCCTGCGAGTTGACGGCGCTCTCGAGCGCGGCGCCCGTCAGGAACGCGATCGCGACTGCAGCGGCCTGCGAGCCGATCGCGAGCACGACCGACACGGCCAGCGACCAGCGATACGGCCGTAGGAAGCCGAGCAGCCGAAAGAACGTTCGGATGTACGGGTGCGAATCCGCCACTGGAGAACCTAACGTCGAGTTTAGTCCCGGCCATTCCGGCTCCCGAGCGGCCGCTCTCGTAAGCTCAGCCCGTGCCGCTTCCCCTCGAGTCCGTCCCGAATGTCTCGGAGGGAAGGGATCCGGCAGCGCTCGCGGCGCTGACGGATGCGTTCTCGGGTCCTGCGCGGCTGCTCGACGTTCACACCGACTGGGATCACCACCGCTCGGTTTTCACGCTGGTCGGGAGCGGGGCGCAGCTGGTCGACACGCTGCTCGCTGGGATCCGCGCTGCTGCCGAGCAGATCGACCTAACGCGCCACGAAGGCGCCCATCCCCGTATCGGGGCGGCCGACGTCGTCCCACTCGTCCCACTCGTGCCCGAAGCCGAGCCGGTTGCGCGCGAGGCCGCGATCGGCCTCGCCGACCGGGTCGGAGACGAGCTCGGGTTACCGGTGTTCTTCTACGGCCGGCTGACCGAGGACGGGCGCGAGCCCGCGTTCTTCCGGCGGGGCGGTCCGGATGAGCTCCAGCGGCGCATCGATGCGGGTGAACTCCGGCCCGACCGCGGCCCGGACCGCCTGCACCCGACCGCCGGCGGCGTGCTCGTCGGCGTCCGACGGCCGCTCGTCGCCTTCAACGTCAACCTTCGTTCCGACGACGTGGACGTCGCGCGTGAGATCGCCCGGCTAGTGCGCGAGCGAGACGGCGGCTTTCCGGGCGTCCGCGCGCTCGGGCTCGACCTCCCGCGCGCGGGGTTTGTCCAGGTGAGCATGAACGTAACCGACTGGCAAGCCGCGGCGCTTCACGAGATCGTCGCCACGATCGGCTCGGAGGCCGAGACGCGGGGCGTC